>NZ_JBEXCV010000010.1:0-105228 GCF_040605455.1 Embleya sp. NPDC005575
GCGCACGTGGCCGCCGCCACCGGGCCCGCCGATCGGCCCGCCGCCGAGGAGGCCATCCGGGCCGTGTATCGGGCCGCGGGGTTGCCCGAACCGGAGCGCGTGGTCTGGTACGACTCGCCGCTCGCGGCGGCGGTGGCCGCGGCCGTGGCGGCGGGCAGTTGCAAGCCCGCCGATCTGGCCGCCACCCGGCTGTCGGTGAAGGTGCCCGGCCGCCCGGGTCGACCCGTGCAGGAACGGCTCTGGAGCGGCCCCTGGACGGCCGCCAAGGCCGAGGCAACCGCCGCGCTGGGCAAGGCAGGCTGGGACCTCGCCTGGGCCGAGGGGGCCGAGCGGCTGTGGGAGCCCACCCGGCAGCTCACCGAGCGAATCCGCGAGGCCGTGCACTCCGGCGTCGGCGCGTGGGACCCCTCCGTGCGCACCCCCGCCTCCCGAAGCCGCTGGGACGTCGCGGACAAGGTCCGCGCGACCACGCACAGCGCCCTGGGCGGCCAGCACGACGCGGCCTGGCTCGCGGTCTTCGACGGGCTCAAGGAGCGCTTCCCGCAGTTCGACTTCCCGGTCCTGGCCGAACTCGGCGAGGTCGCCCGGCACGTCGGCTGGTGGTGGCCGTACGAGCGGGTCGTGCTGGTCAGCGAGCGGCCCACCACGATGCACCGCGACGACCAGTCGCGGCTGCACAACGGCGACGGCCCCGCGCTGACCTACGCCGACGGCTTCGCGCTGCACGCGTGGCGCGGCATGCCCGTACCGGCCGACTTCGTCGGCGGCCTCGGCCCCGGCGGCAGCCGGCTGACCGTGCGCGCGATCCACAACGAGGGCAACGCCGAGCTGCGCCGGGTGATGCTGGAGATCTACGGCTACGACCGCTACCTGCGCGAGGTCGGCGCCCAGCCGCTGGACCGGGACGAGACCGGCGTGTTGTGGGAGATCGAACTCGACGACGACGAACCGATCGTGATGGTCGAGGTGCTCAACTCCACCCCCGAACCGGACGGCAGCACCCGCACCTACTGGCTGCGCGTACCCCCGGACACCGAAACCGCCCGCGAGGGCGTGGCCTGGACGTTCGGCCTGAGCCCGGAGGACTACCGCCCACTGCACGAAACCTGACGCCCGATCACCACGGCCGCGCGGTCCGCCGGCGTGCCCGGCACCGCGGCCGGGGCCGAGGCCGCCCCCGCCCACCCCTCAGTGCGGAATCGCCTGCCGCGGCCGGGTGAACGCCAACTCGTCCCGGAAGTCCGCGATCCGCCGGGCGACGTCCCGGATGCTCTCGCTGCCCTCCAACCGGGACAGGTACAACGAGCGCTCGGCCAGCCCGACCAGATCGACGGTGAAGTACATGCTCATCAAGGGATTGATGAACAGCTCGCTGTTGCCCGTGCGTTCGGTGAAGTGCGCGTCGCCGAACCGCCCGTGCAGGGCCGAGGCGACCGACCCCTGCACGATGCTCGGCCGCAGCGGGGTGACCCGGTTCGCGTACGCCACCGCGTCCAGGAACAGCGCTCCCTCCCGCGATTCGCGCGGGATCGACAACGCGCCGAGGTAGTGCCCCTCCCGGGTCAGCGCCGCCAGGTTCTCCAGCACCTGCGCATGGCAGATGCCGTGGTAGGCGTCGATGCCGAAGCCGAGCGAGGCGACCAGCCGGATCGGCACCCGCACGCCGGCCACCGCGGCGAGGCTGGTCATGTCCTCCTCCGGGGTGCCCAACGACGCCTCGTCGCCGCGCATCAGGATGTCGGTGCCGCCGTCCACGAGCACGATCGCGTCCACGTCCAGGTCCTTGACCAGCCGCCGATACGCGGCCCGCAGCGGCACCACCCCGGTCTTCCCGAACGCATACACGGTGTCTGCGAAGCCGTTGCGGCCGAGCCAGGTCGCCAGTGTGCGCTCCGGGAAGTAGTCGTCGTTGCCCGGCGTGTCCGGCCGCACCGCAGCGAGTCCGGGCAACAGCCGACTCGACGACGGCAATCGATCCACGGTCACGAACGACAGGTTCGCGTAGTGCACCCGCTTGCCCTGCTCGGCCAGTGCCAGGCCCAGCGGCAGTCCGGAAAACACGTCGAAGCCACCACCCGCCCCGGCGATCAATACGGAGCGGGCATCCCGCAGGCGGGCGAAGACCGGAGGTTCGGCAAGGGTGAACACGCGCGGACCGTACCAAGGCGATCACGCCGTGCGTCAAGGTGATTCCCGGTGCTCAGGCCGAACCCGTCGCCGCCGCGCGGTATTCGTCGACGAGCAGCCGCTTGTACAGCTTTCCGGTCGGGTGCCGGGGCAACTCGGCGCGGAAGTCCACCGAGCGCGGGCATTTGTGGTGGGCGATCCGCGCCCGGCAGTAGGCGATCAGCTCGCGGGCCAACTCCGGTCCCGCCGCAGTGCCTTCGGCGGGCTGTACGACCGCCTTGACCTGTTCGCCCAGTTCCTCGTCCGGGACGCCGAACACCGCGACGTCGGCGATCGCCGGATGCAGCGCGAGCAGGTTCTCCACCTCCTGCGGGTAGATGTTCACCCCACCGCTGATGATCATGTGCGCTTGGCGATCCGTCAGATACAGGTAGCCGTCCGCGTCCAGGTGCCCGATGTCGCCGAGTGTGGTCCACCCCCGGCCCGCCGGGTCGCGGCCGGCCTCGGTCTTGTCCGGGTCGCCGTGATACGAGAACTGCGGCCCGTCGGCGAAGTAGACGATGCCCTCCTCGCCCACCGGCAGTTCGCGGCCCGCGCCGTCGCAGATGTGTGGCGTGCCCAGGATCGCCCGCCCCACCGTGCCCCGGTGCGCGAGCCATTCCTCGGGGGTGCAGCCGACGTAGCCGTTGCCCTCGGTACCGGCGTAGTACTCGTACAGCACCGGCCCCCACCAGTCCAGCATGCGTTCCTTGACGTCGGGCGGACACGGCGCGGCGGCGTGCACCGCGTAGCGCAGCGACGACAGGTCGTAGCGCTCGCGCACCTCGGCCGGCAGCTTGAGCATCCGGACGAACATCGTCGGCACCCACTGGCTGTGCGTCACCCGATGGCGCTCGATGGCGGCCAGCGCGGCCTCCGGATCGAAACGTTCCAGCACGACCACGGTGTGCCCGGCCCGCAGGAACTGCATGCAGTAGCGCAGCGGCGCCGCGTGGTAGAGCGGCGCGGGACACAGGTAGACGTCGCCGCCCTCGCCCGAGATGTCCATCCCGTAGAGCGCGCCGATCAGGTGGAACAGCGTCAGGGCCGGTCCGGTGCCCAGCAAGTGGTCCTCACGGTTGGGCAGTACGCCCTTGGGGCGACCGGTGGTGCCGGACGAGTAGAGCATGTCCGCGCCCTCGAACTCGGTGGCGATCGGCGTGCTCGGGCAGGTGCGGACCGCGACCTCGTACGGTTCGAATCCGGGGATCGCGCCGTCCAGCATCAGCCACCGCTCCACCCGGGGCGCCCGCTCACGGATGGCGCCCGCGAGGTCGGCCGTCGCCGCGGAGGAGACGAACACGCGGGCACCGCAGTTGTTCACGACGTAGGCCAGCTCGTCGGGGTGTAGTCGTACGCCGACCGGCGTGTAGATCAGGCCGGAACGTTGTGCGACCCACGTGAGCGCGAGGTAGAGCGGATGATTCTCCAACGCGATGGCGATGTGGTCCCCGGGGCGCAGCCCGGCGTCGTACAGCAGGTGCGCGAAGCGGTTGGACTCCGCATCCAGTTCGGCATAGCGGACGACCCGGCCGGTGCCGGCCATGATCACGGCGGGGCGGTCGGGATGCGCGGCGGCGATGACACCGGGATGCATGGGCGATCCTCGTCTCGGTGCGACGGTGTCCCGATCCCGAACCGGGCGCGGGCTCCCTGAGCTTCCGTTCGGATGGCGCCGCAGAAGTCTCGCACCGTACCCGGCCGTACTGAAGAGGTCGGCCGCGCCCGAGCCGGCGTACCCGGTTCGCCGCCGAGCACGCGCTCAGTGCAGCGGTCGCCCGCCCGCGAAGGCCGGCCCGCCTACCTCGCCGCCCGGTGCCGACGCCAACTCGCGTCCCAGCCACTCGAACGCGGCCGGCAGGCCCCTGGCCCAGGTGCCGAAGTTGTGCCCGCCGGACGGCTCTATCTGCACCTTCACGGTGTCCGTCGGCCGCAGCTTACGGGCGAACTCGCGGGCCTCCCGGGCCGTCTTGCCCTCGCCCTTGGCCGCGAACAGGTACATCCGAACCGGCGGCCTGCGCGTGTCGTCAATGGTGTGGAGCGGGCTGTTCGCTCGGCGCAGCGCGTCGTCGCCGCGGTACAGGTCGCCGGTGGTCACGTCGGTGATCGCCTTGAAGTAGCCGGAGAGACTGGCCGCCGCGGTGTAGCGGTCGGGGTGGCGCAGGGCCAGGTTCACCGAGCAGAAGCCGCCGGTGGAGTAGCCCAACAAACCCCACCCGGCGGGCGCGGGCGCGGTGCGGAAGTTGGCCGCTATGGCATCCGGCACGTCCTGGCCCAGGTAGGTGTCGGCGCGCGCGCCCCCGGGGGCGTCCACACACTCGCTGTCCCGGCCCGCGATCGGGTTCTGCGCCGCGATCACCACGATCGCCGGCGGCATCCGGCCCGATTCCATCAGCCCGGAAAGCATCTGGTGCACCTTCATCCGGCGCAGCCACGTGTCGGGGGTGCCCGGGAAGCCGGAGGTGAGCTGGATGACCGGGAAGCGGGTGCGGGCGTTGTCCGGGGTGAAGTAGGCAGCGGGCAAGTAGACGAAGGTGTCGAGCCGGTAGCCGGTGCGGGTGCCCTGGATGGTGGTGTTGACCAGCACGCCGTGTTTGGGATCCGCGCCGGGCCGGCGTGGGTGCCGGGTCCTGGGCTGGTCGGTCAGTGGGGGCTTGGTGACCATCAACGGCAGCCCGTTGCCGTTGTCGTCGGAGAACGGGACGGCCGGCCTGGGGTCGAGGTGCTTGACCTTGACGGTGGACACCGGCACGTCCGGCACCGGCGGCCCGTCCGCGATGTGCATCAGGTCGGACAGGGTCGAGTAGAAGTACATCTGCGCGTTGACCGCGGCCAGGATGGTGAAGGTGACCATGAGCTGGGTGAACAGCAGCGTGCAGATCCGGCGGGTGCGCTGGAGCGTGGGGCGGTTCCAGAACCAGATGGTGGCGAAGGCGGTGCCGGCCGTGGCGACCGCCATGCCTATGACGAACCACATGCTCGTGATGTCCACGTCCCACAAGGGGCGCCCCGCCGGCACTTGATCCACGCTCCCACTGCCTTCTTCGCCGAGCCCGACCGATGGCGCCGGTCCCGGCGAACACCCCGCGCAGTCGCGCCGGGAGCGGAGCAGCCTGCCCGTCTATTTTGTGCCAGGCCGCGTCCTGCCGCGTCGATCCCGAGTCCCGAACCGGGTCATTCACAAGTCGCACTCAGGTGCGCCGAGTCCTCCGTGGTCGTACAGGCGATGAGTACGCGCGTAGGGGGCGATCAGTACGATCGCGGCAACTCGAGTGTGTGCTGCGCCACATGATTGAGGATCATCTCCCGGCTCACCGGTGCGATCCGCAACGTCCGGGCCATGCCCCACAGGGGCACCAGACCGTAGTCGCGGCTCATGCCGTTGCCGCCGTGGGTCTGGATGGCGGCGTCCACCGCGTGGATGGCGGCCTCGGCGGCGGCGTACTTGGCCATGTTGGCGGCCTCTCCGGCGGCCTTGGCCATCGCCTCGCCCGCGTCGTGCAGCCAGGCCGCCCGGGCCGTCATCAGCGCGGCCAGCTCGACCTCGATCGCGGCCTCGGCGAGCGGGTGGGCGATCGCCTGGTGGGTGCCGATCGGGCGGCCCCACACCTCGCGGGTGCGGGCGTAGTCGGCGGCTCGGGCCAGCGCGTACCGGGCGATGCCCACGCCCAGCGCGGCACCGGTCACCCGTTCCGGGTTGAGGCCGTGGAAGACCTGGCGCAGTCCGTCGCCCTCGGTGCCGATCAACCGGTCGGCGCAGACCGGTACGTCGTCGAAGAAGAGCGTGAACTGCCGCTCGGGCGCCGAGCCTTCGATGGCCAGCGGGGTCGCGGTCAGGCGCGGGTCGGCGGCGTCGACCAGGAACAGCGAGAGCCGGCTGCGGCCGGAGCCGGGGTCGGTGCCGGTCCGGGCGACCACCAGGATCGCGTCGGCCTCGTCGACTCCGGAGATGAATTGCTTGGTGCCGCGCAACAACCAGCCGTCGCCGTCCCGGGTCGCCGTGGTGGCCAGGCGGTGGGTGTTGGAGCCGGCATCCGGCTCGGTGATCGCGAACACGATCTTGCCCCGGCCTGTCGCCAGGCGCGGCAGCCAGGTGCTCTTCTGCTCGGCGGTGCCGAACCGGGTGAGCACCTCGCCGGCGATCGCGCCGGAGACCAGGAGCAACAGCAGCGGGCAGCCGTGCGCGGCGACCTCCTCGCAGACGATCGCCAGCTCGACCAGACCGCCGCCGCCACCGCCGTACTCCTCGGGCAGATTGACGCCGATGTAGCCGTGCCTGCCCAGTGCCTGCCACAGCTCGGTGGTGGGTCGGCGGTCGCGGCTGTGTTCGGCGAAGTAGCCGGGGCCGAATCCGTCGGTGATCGCGCCCACCGCCGCGCGCAGGGCCCGGTGTTCGTCGCTCTCCCGGAAGTGCATGGCTCACCCGTCCAACAGCGTCGTGGGGATGTCGGTATGCCGGGACCGGATGTACTCGGCCAGGCCCTTCGCCTGTGGATCCGGGCGGGTGGAGGCCGCGACGCCTTCACCGAGCAGGCCGGTGATCACGAAGTTGACCGCGCGCAGGTTCGCCAGCACGTGGCGCTCGATCGGCAGCGCGGCGGCCTCCGGGAGCAGTTCGCGCAGCCGATCCACCGTCAGATGCCCGCGCAGCCAGCGGAATCCGGCGTCGTCGCGGGCCCACAGGCCCAGGTTGGCGTCGCCGCCCTTGTCGCCGGAGCGGGCGCCACAGACCAGCCCGAGCGGAACCCGGCGGGTCGGTCCTGCGGTACGAGCGGGTGCTTCCGGCGGGGATGTCGCATCGGGCAACGGCGCGGTGTGCTCGGGCGGCGCGATCGGGCGGGACGTGCCGTCGGGCAGCACCACGGTGTGCTCGACCTCGGTCGCCGGGATCCACGCGGCGCGAAAGACGCCGTAGGCGGTCTCGGCGGTGGGTGGGGTGGTGGTGTGAAAGCCCGGGTAGCCGGCCAGCGCGAGTTCGACGACCGCGCCGGAGAAGGCCCGGCCGACCTTGCCGGCGTCGGGGTCCTTGACGGTGATCCGCAGATGCGCGGTGGCCTGCTCGTTGGTCGGCGCGTCGGGTCGGTCGTAGCGCAGCAGCCGCACGTCCACCTCGGCGAACCGATCCCGGCCCCCGAGCGTGTCGAAGAGCATGCGTTCGGCGTGTGCGGCCTTGGTCTCGATGTCCAGGCCGGTCAGCACCATCGTCATGGTGTTGCGGTAGCCGCCGAGTTCGTTGACGGCGACCTTGAGGGTCGGCGGCGGCGGCAGCCCGCGCACGCCGCGGATCCGCACCCGGTCGGGACCCGCCGTGCCTAGCGTGATGGTGTCGAAGCGGGCCACCGCGTCGGGGTTGGCGTAGGCGGGTCCGGCGATCTCGTACAGGAGTTGCGCGGTGACCGTGCCGATCGACACCAGGCCGCCGGTGCCCGGGTGTTTGGTGATCACCGACGAACCGTCGGCGGCCACCTCCGCGATCGGGAAGCCGGGGCGGCGGGTGTCCAGCGCGAAGTCGTTCGTGCGGCCCGGGCGTTGCAGGCGCGGGAGGTCGCCGAAGAACGGGTAGTTGCCGCCGGTGGCCTGGGGGCCGCACTCGATCACGTGGCCCGCGACGATGGCGCCGGCGAGCCGGTCGTGGTCGGTGCGTCGCCAGCTGTGCCACCAGGCGGCGGGCCCGACCACCAGGGAGGCGTCGGTCACCCGTGGGCAGACCACGATGTCGGCGCCCTCGGCGAGCGCCTCGGCGATGCCCCAGCCGCCGAGATAGGCGTTGGCGGTCACCGCGCGCGGTCCCGCGTCGATCAGGTCCAGCACGTCGTCACCGGTCACGTAGGCGATCCGCGGGGCCAGCCCCAGGCGTTCCGCGCTCGCCCGCAGCCGCTCGGCCAGGCCCGCCGGGTTGAGTCCGCCGGCGTTGGAGACGATCCGGATGCCGCGGTCCAGGCACGTGCCCATGACCTGCTCCAGCTGGGCCACGAAGGTGCGCGCGTAGCCGGCGTCGGGGTCCTTGGCCCGGGCCTTCCACAGAATGGACATGGTCAGTTCGGCCAGGTAGTCGCCGGTGAGCACGTCGATCGGGCCGCCCTCGACCATCTCGCGCGCGGCGGCCCGGCGATCGCCGTAGAAGCCCGAGCAGTTCGCGATCCGGACCGGGCGACGGGCGGCGGGCGTAGTCTCGTTCCCGGTGTCGCTCATCCGGCCGCCTCCGCGTCAGCGGTCACGATCGCCAACACCGCGCCGGCGTCGACCGGTTCGCCGAGGCCGACCGGCAGTCGGCGAACGACGCCCGGGTGTGGTGCGGTCACCTCGTGCTCCATCTTCATCGCCTCCACGGCCAGCACGAGCTGTCCGGCCGCGACGTGGTCGCCCTCGGCGACCACGACCCGGACCACCGTGCCGGGCATCGTGGCCAGCAACGAACCGGCGGGTTCGGCCGCGGGTTCGGCCGGTTCCGGCAGCCGCGGCAGCTCCGTCAGCTCGCTCGCGCCCAGCGGGCTGTCCAGGTGGATCGTGTCGCCGACCCGATGTACCGAGACGGTGCGCCGCACGCCGTCCGCGGTCAGGTCCACCCGATCAGCGTGTGCGGCATGAACAACCAGGCCGGGCAGAGGCTTTCCGTCGATCGCGACCTGGTTCGGCAGGCGATAGGACACGACCGTGCGGCCGTTGGTGTCGTGTTCGTAGGTCACCTGCTGGTCCGCGCTGCGGACGTTGCGCCAGCCGCTCGGGATACCACCCAGGACGCGGGCCGCCGCGCGCCGTTCGGCCTGCCCGGCGAGCGCGGCAGCGGCGGCGTGGATCGCCGGTGCCGCCGGGTCACCGACGCACAGTTCGGCTGCGGGGTGCCGGTCCAGGAAGCCGGTGTCCGCGTCGCCGGCCATGAATTCGGGCGAGCGCAGGATGCCCACGAGCAGGTCGCGATTGGTGCGGACGCCGTGCAGCCGGGCCCGGGAGAGCGCGTGGGCGAGCCTGCGGCAGGCCTCGTCGCGGGTCGGGGCGTACGCGATCACCTTGGCCAGCAGCGCGTCGTAGTGCGGGCCGATCCGGCTGCCGTCGGTCACCCCGGTGTCCACCCGGATGCCGTCCCGCTCGGCGAGTTCGAAGCGGTGCAGCGTGCCGACCGAGGGTGCGTAGCCGCGGATCGGGTCCTCCGCGTACAGCCGGGCCTCGATCGCGTGGCCCGCGGCGACCGGTTCGGCGGGCAGCGGATGGCCCTGGGCAACCAGGAGTTGCAGCCGGACCAGGTCGAGGCCGGTGGTGAGTTCGGTGACCGGGTGCTCGACCTGGAGTCGGGTGTTGACCTCCAGAAGGTGGAACGCGCCGGCACGGTCGAGCACGAACTCCACGGTGCCCGCTCCGACATAGCCGATCGCCCGGCCGGCGGCCACCGCGGCCGCGCACAGCCGGGTGCGCAGCGCCGGGTCGACGGCCGGCGACGGGCTCTCCTCGATCAGCTTCTGGTGCCGGCGCTGGATCGAGCAGTCCCGCTCGAAGAGTGCGAGCACGTTCCGGTGGGTGTCCCCGAAGATCTGCACCTCGACGTGCCGGGGGCGCTCCACCAGTCGCTCCAGGAAAATGGTGTCGTTGCCGAACGCGGCACCGGCCTCGCGTCGGGCGGCGGCCACCGCCTCGGCCAGGGCAGCCTGTTCGCGCACGGTGCGCATGCCTCGGCCGCCGCCGCCGAAGGCGGCCTTGACCAGGAGCGGGAAGCCGATCCGGGCGGCGAGTTCGCGCGCGTCCCGGTCCTCGCGAACGATCCCGCCGGGCAGCACCGGCACGCCGGCGGCGCCGAGCAGTTCCTTCGCGGCGAGCTTGTCGCCCATCGCAGCGATGGTCTCCGGTGCGGGCCCCACGAAGACGAGCCCGGCGGCTTCGACGCGCCGGGCGAAGTCGGCGTTCTCGGACAGGAATCCGTAGCCCGGATGCACCGCATCGGCGCCGGTCGTGCGGGCCGCCTCGATCAGCAGGTCACCGCGCAGGTAGGTGTCCGCGGCGGCGTCGCCGGGCAGCCGCACCGCCTGATCGGCCGCCGCGACGTGCGGCGAGTCGGTGTCCGGATCGGCGTACACGGCCACGGTGTCGATGCCCATCGTGTGCGCGGTGCGGGCGATCCGGACCGCGATCTCGCCGCGGTTGGCGATCAACAGCCTGCGGATGAGCGGCATACGATCCCCTCGATGTGCGGGTTCCGGGTTCGGTGCGGGGCGCGTGCGCGCCGGGTCGGGTCCCGGGCGGCCGGGTGCCCGCGGTGCTTTCGGGCGGCGTCACATCCGGAAGACCCCGTATCCGGTGGTGCCCGCGACCGGTGCCGAGTGGGCCGCGGACAGCGCGATGCCGAGCACGGTACGGGTGTCGCGCGGATCGATCACACCATCGTCGTACAGCCGCGCGGTGACGAAGAAGGCGTGTGATT
This sequence comes from Embleya sp. NPDC005575, assembly GCF_040605455.1. NCBI lineage: Bacteria > Bacillati > Actinomycetota > Actinomycetes > Kitasatosporales > Streptomycetaceae > Embleya > Embleya sp. NPDC005575. The sequence continues at coordinate 10,577 of NZ_JBEXCV010000010.1, forward strand.
CGCGCTCGATCTGCGCCTCGATAGCGCCGCGCCGCAGTTCGTCCACCTCCTCGTCGAAGGCGATCCCGCGCGCCGCGGCGGCCTGTCGGCCGACGATGGACAACACGCCGGCCAGTTGCGCGGCGCCCATCACCGCGAGCTTGGCGGTCGGCCAGGCGAACAGCAGCCGCGGGTCGAAGGCGCGGCCCGACATGCCGTAGTTGCCGGCGCCGAAGGACGCCCCGATGTTCAGGGTCAGGTGCGGCACGGTCGAGTTGGTCACCGCGTTGATCATCTTGGCGCCGTCCTTGACGATGCCGCCCTGCTCGTAGGCGGTGCCCACCATGTAGCCGGTGGTGTTCTGTAGGAACAACAGCGGGGTGTCCGAGCGATTCGCCAACTGGATGAACTCCGCGGCCTTGCGCGACTCCTCGCCGAACAGCACACCGCGCGCGTTGGCCAACACCCCGACCGGGAAGCCGTGCACCGATGCCCACCCGGTGACCAGGCTGGTCCCGTAACCGGGCTTGTACTCGCCGAACCGCGAACCGTCCACCACCCGGGCCAGCACCTCGCGCGGATCGAAGGGGACACGCAGGTCCGCCGAGACCAGGCCGAGCACCTCGTCGATGTCGTACAGCGGCTCGTCCGCCGGGTGGGTCGGCCCGGGGCCGTGCTTGCGCCAGTTCAGCTCGGCCACGATCCGCCGCCCGATCCGCAGGCAGTCGTACTCGTCCACGGCGTAGTGGTCGGCCAGACCGGACACCCGCGCGTGCATGGCGGCCCCGCCCAGTTCCTCGTCGTCGGCCTCCTCGCCGGTGGCCATCCGCACCAGCGGTGGGCCGCCCAGGAACACCTTGGCCTGCCCCGCGACGAGCACCGAATGGTCACACAGGCCCGGGATGTACGCGCCGCCCGCCGTCGAGTTGCCGAACACCAGGGCAATGGTGGGAATGCCCAGTGCGGACAGCTCGGTCAGGTCGTGGAAGACCCGCCCGCCGGGCACGAACAGCTCGGCCTGGGTCGGCAGATCGGCGCCGCCGGACTCGACCAGGCTGATCACGGGCAGCCGGTTGCGGCGGGCGATCTCCAGCGCGCGCAGGTTTTTGCGCAGCGCGTACGGGTTGAGCGAACCACCGCGCACCGTCGGGTCGTTGGCGATCAACACGCACTCCACGCCGGCGACCGGGCCGATGCCGGTGACCAGGCCCGCACCGACGGTGAACTCGGTGCCCCACGCGGCGAGCGAGGACAGTTCGAGGAAGGGCGCGTCCTGGTCGAGCAGCAGCTCGATGCGCTGACGCGCGGTCAGCCGGCCCCGCGCCAGGTGCCGTTGGACGTAGCGCTCGCCGCCGCCGGCGCGGGCCAGGTCGAGCTGTTCGTGCAGCGCCGCGAGCGCGGCGAGTTGCGTCGAGCGGTTGTCCCGGTAGGTGTCCGACCGGGGGTCGAGCCGGGAACGAAGAACGGGCACGAGCTCGCCTCCTCGCCTGACGAAGCATGTCGACGTGTGTCGATGTCTGTCGAAGGCAACTTCCGGATGTTAACGGCCGGTCACTTGGCTGCGGAAGGGTCGGCGCGCTACGACGATCGACGGCGCGAAGGGGCCTGGGCATGTGCGAAGTGGGCTGATCGGGTGACGGCGGGAGGTTGTCGCGGTTGATCGTCGTCGGCCATGCGGCCCTCCGAGCGGGGCGGGGTGAGCGTCGGGCATCGCTCAGGTACCCCGCTTTCCGGGAAAACACGGCACCGACGCGGGCCCGGGATGCCGGAGCCGCGTCGGTGTCGGGTCGGGGTCGCCGTTTGTCGCTGTACGGGTCAGCCCTGGTGGTGACCGTGGTGCCCGTGATGGCCCGCGTGCGGGTCGACGGCCTGGGACTGCCCGTGCCCGCCGGCCGGCGCCGCGGGCTTGTCGGCCTCGACGGTGAACTCGGCGGTCCGCACCACCCCGCCGTGCTTGAAGTCGAGGAAGAACCGGTAGGTGCCGACGCTGGGCAGCTCGGTGTGAAAGGCGATCTCCGGGCCGGCCGGGGTGACCCCGTCGCCGGGCGCGCCGCCCGGGTGCACGTGCAGGTAGGCGAGGTCGCCCTCGCGCAGCACCACGAGGTGGCCGAACGCGGCGAGGTAGGGCTCCAGGTCGGTGACGGGCCGGCCGTCCCGGGCGACCGTGAGGGTGATGTGCGCACCCTGTCCGGCGGCCGGCTCACCGGCCAGGGTCACCGTGTAGCCGTCCACCTCGGCGGTCGGGGCGGGCGCGGGCAGCGGCACCGGGCGAAAGTCGCCGGCCACGTGGACGTCCGCGGCGAGGGTGAGCGGGGTGCCGGTCGCGGCCGGGGCGAAGTCGGTGAAGACCCGGTACGTGCCTGCCCGGTCGAAAGTCAGCTCCTGGGTCCAGACGCCGTCCTCGCCGAGCACCGGGTGCACGTGCCGGAAGCCGCTCAGGTCGCGACGGACCACGATCAGGTGCAGGTCCTTGTCGTGCTGCGGTAGGTATTCGCGCACCGGGGCTCCGTCGGGACCGTCGATGCGGAACGCGAAGGTGCCGGCGGGGGCGGCGACCGGGACCAGCGTGTAGCCGTCACGCGAGACCTGGAGGCCCTCGGGGGTGGTGGGGGCGGCGTGGACGGTCATGGCGATCTCCCGAGCATCGAGCGATGTGGCCGAGCGGGCCCGGTCGGGCCGCTCGGTGGCCCTGGTGGCGGCCACATCCGAAATCTATACCCCCATGGGGTATATGCAAAGGGAGTCGGAAGTGATCGGGACCACTCGACGCCGCCGCCGGCGGTCCGGGGCGTCGCCCCGGCCCACGCGCCGACCCGCCGGGCCCGACGGCCCGGCCACACGGGAAAACGGGATTCGCATCGCACGCGGGATGTCGGATACTGCGGGATCGGCGGCAGGATCACGGGGAAGCGGGGATCGGCGAGATGCGCACATTGCTGATGGGAGTGGTCGGCTCGACCGCCTACGGGCTGGCCACGGCGGAGTCGGACGAGGACCTGCTCGGGGTGTACATCGCCGACTCGCGCGAAGTTCTCGGGCTGAACGGCGCCAACGTGACCAGCGGCTCCCAGGTGACCACGAAGCCCGATGTGACGATGCACGAACTGGGCAAGTACTGCGGCCTGGCGCTCAAGTGCAACCCGACGATCACCGAGTTGCTCTGGCTCCCCGAGTACCGGGTCGAGACCGAGGCCGGGCGCCGACTCCGCGCGCTGCGTAACGCGTTCCTGTCCACGGAGTACGTACGGAACGCGTACGGCGGCTATGCCGTCCAGCAAGCCAAGCGGCTGCTGGGCCGGCACGAGGCGGGCAAGGAAGGGTTCTCCGCCGACACGGCCAAGCGCACCGCCAAGCACGGCCGGCACTGCCTGCGGCTGCTGCTTCAGGCGCAACAGCTGCTGCGCACCGGCGAATTGCTTCTCGATGTGAGCGCCCACCGCGAGGACCTGTTCGCCGTGGGCCGACTGGCCGCCGAGGACCCCGAGGCATTCACGCTGCGCTTCGAACAGGAGAAGGCCGCTCTCGACGCGATCGACTCGGTCCTCCCCGACCACCCCGACCGCGAAGCCGTCGACACCCTGGTCATCGACCTCCGTTTGGCCGCACTCGCGAGTTGACCCCACCCCCACCCGGCACCTCGGGCGGGTGCGACGCCGCACCGGCCGGCGCGCAGCGGCCTCGCCGGACCGGCGTCGGTAGGGAAAGGTTTCCTCTCCGGCGAAATCTCGGCTGCCCATGTCGTTCGAACACCTGTAGGTTGTGCGCTTCCGGCGGACAGATACGCCAACGCTCCGTATCCCTGGGGGGATCCCGCACGTCATGACCATGCCGTTCCAGAACGAGACACAGCTGATCATCCGCCAGAACTTCCGCCCGATCGTGAACCAGTACGTGGTGCACCTGGTCGGTCCGGACGGGCAACACGGGCCGGTGATCGCGTTCGCGCAGCAAAAGCGCGGCAAGCTCAAGGAAGAGGTCATCCTCTACACGGATGACACCAAGACCACCGAACTCGCCCGGTTCAAGGCGCGCCAGATGCTCGACATCCGCGCACAGCACGACGTGACCGGCATCGAGGGCAGCAACCTCGGCATGTTCTCGAAGGACTTCAAGAAGTCCCTCCTGCGCTCCACCTGGAACCTCGAACGCCCGGACGCACCCAAGGCGGTGGGCCAGGAGCGCAGCCTGTTCGGCGCGATCCTGCGCCGCGTGTGGGGCTTCATACCCGTGGTCGGTGACTGGTTGCCGGCCCCGACCTACCACTTCGACTTCGTCGACGAGGGCGGCAACGCGGTGCTGACCGTCGAGCGGCAGATGAAGCTGCGCGACCAGTACCTGGTGAAGCTGCCCGACTCGACGATGGACCGCCGCCTGGCGATCTGCGTCGCGGTCGCGATGGACGCGATCCAGAACCGCTAACCGCTCAGGCCAGGGTCGACCGGTCGCGCACACATCCCCGTGGCGTGCGCGACCGGTGACGATGCCTCAGTCCCCGTCCGGCACCAGCACCGGTGTGTCCCGCTTGAGGATCTCGCCCCGGAAGAACGCCGGACTCACGATCCGACGGATCTCCATCAGTACCGCGCCGAGCACCAACAGGCCGACGCCGATGATGAACACGCTGCCCACCCCGGCCACCCGGTTGCCGTCGCCGTAGTTCGGGTCGGCCACGTCCACCAGCGTCTTCATGAAGATCGCGCCCAGCATCAGGCCGCCGAGCGCCGGCATGACGCCCTTGACCATCAGGTCGTGGAGGCTGCGCGAGAGGTCCTTGCGGAAGTACCACACGCAGGAGAACGCGGTCAGCGAGTAGTAGAAGCAGATCATCAGGCCGAGTGCGTAGATCGTGTCGGTGAGCACGTTCTCCGACAGGACCGTCATGATCGTATAGAAAGCGCCGGTCGCGACCCCGGCCGAGACGGTCGCGAAGCCCGGCGTCTTGAACGTGGGATGCACACGCGAGAACACCTTGGGCACCGCCTCGTACGCGCTCATCGACAGCAGCGTGCGGGCGACCGGAATGAAGGTGGTCTGCAAGCTGGCGACCGAGCTGGCGAGCACCGCGATGAACATCAGGATGCCCAGGCCCGAACCCATCACCGGGTCGGCCAGTTTCGCGAAGATGTTGTCGTCCTCGTCGTTGTTCAGGCCCACCCCGGTGGTTCCGGTACCCGCGTACATCAGCGTGGCGACGCCGGTCATCAGGTAGGCCACCACGATGAACAGCACCGAGATGATCGCGGCCCGACCCGGGACCTTGGGGCCGCCGGCGGTCTCCTCGTTGATGCTCAGGGCCGTGTCCCAACCCCAGTACATGAAGATCGACAACGACAGACCCGCGGTCAGCGCGGTGAAGCCGCCGTCGATGCCGAACGGGTTGAACCAGCCCCACGAGAACGGGATCGACGTGGGCACGTCGCCGGCCGTGGCCTTGCCGATCGCCATCACGATGAACAACGCGAGCACCGCGAGTTGCAGTGCCACGAGCACGTACTGGACCCGCTTGGTCACCGTCATGCCGCGATAGCTGATCGCGGTGGCGATCGCGATGAAGACCAGACACGTGGGCACGTGCACCAGCTTGTTGTCGTCCAGGTCCTTGACCCAGTCGCTGTTGAACGCCTCGCCGAGCGCGAGATAGAAGAACGACGTGCCGATACCGGCCAGGTTGGACAACACGATGACGGTTGCCATCACCAGGCCCCAGCCGCACATCCAGCCCACCCGCGGGCCGAACGCCTTGACCGTCCAGGTGAACGAGGTGCCCGCGTCCGGCACCGCCTTGCTGAGCTCGCGGTACGCGAAGGCGACGAGCAACATCGGGACGAAGCCGACCAGGAAGATCGCCGGAGCGTGAGTGCCGACCTTGTTGACCGTGGGTCCGAGCGCGCCGGTGAGGGTGTACACCGGTGCCACCGTGGAGATGGCGACGACCACGCTCCCCAGCAGGCCGATGGAGTTTCGGTTCAGCCCCTTGTCCTTGAGATCGGACTCCGGGAGGTAGTGCGACTCTCCCACCCGGTGGTGCCCATCGCCCTTTTGGCGTACGTGCTCATTTCTCACAAGCGAACAGACTAAGTCAGGATGAAACGACTTTTGACCAAGGGGGTCACGAACGATCCGGTGAGTCGCCCATGTCACTCGTTGGGGCATTTCCGAAGGGCCGACCGGGGGGCCGAGGGGCCGAACCGGCGAGCATCCCGGACAGGATTTCGGTGACCCCGACCCGGATGTCGGCCCGCGACGGCGGCGTCGCCCAGCCCGAACCGGCGATCGAGTCGAACATCACCCCTTCGCACCACGCGACCAGGAAACGGCCGTGCCGCTCGGGCGCGGACGAGCCGAGGGCGGCGAGCATGCCCACCGCCGCACCCCGGAACATCGCGCCCGCCTCGTCGTACACCGCGCGCAGCTCGGACCGGCGGGTCGCCTCCAGGGCCAGTTCGTAGCGGGCGATCTTCTGGTCCCGCCCATCCCGAATCGCGGCGTCCACGATCGCCGCGACCAGATCGGCGATGCCCGCGGAGTCGCTCGGCAGGGCGGGGGGCGACTCTCCGTCGGCCAACGCCGGGGCGAACTCACCCGCCTCCAGGACGGTCATCCGCGCGAGCGCCACCTCCAGGAGCGCGGCGCGCGTGCGCGCGTAGTACGAGGTGGATCCGGGCGGCAGGCCCGCGCCCTCGTCGACGGCGCGATGGGTCAGGCCGCGCATGCCGCGCTCGACGAGCAGGCGGATCGCGGTGTCGCCGATCAGGACGAGGCGGTCCGGACGGTCGGGGCTGGTGCGCTTCGCGGTGGTCACACGGCCAGCCTGCCATGTCGCTACGCCTGTAGAGGCCTTTTCTCTACAGCTATAGAGATTCATCCACTACAGCCGTAGAGAAATCACCGCTACAGCTGTAGAGTCAGTGCCACGCCCTCTACACCTGTAGCGGACGCCAAAGCATCGATACCGGGGGAACCATGACCATCACCAAGCCCGAAGCGATCGTCGTCGGCGCCGGCCCCGGCGGGCTCACCGCCGCGACCGCCCTGCACCGCAAGGGCTGGTCGGTGGTGGTCCTGGAACGCGCCGCCACCCTGGAGCCGATCGGCTCGGCCATCGCCGTCGCGCCGAACGGGCTGCGCGCGCTGGACGCCATCGGCGCGGGCGAGCCGCTCCGCGGGTTGGCCGCGATCCGAGGCGCCGCGACGCTGCGACGGCCGGACGGGCGGGTGCTCGCGCCCACCAGCGGCGAGGCGTTCGTCGAGCGTTTCGGCGAACCGATGGTGCTGGCGCCTCGGGCCGAGCTGATGCGGGTGCTGCTCGCGGGCCTGCCGGCGGACGCGCTGCGCACCGGGACGACGGTGTCGAGCGTGCTGCCGGGCAAAGCGAACCGCCGCGCGTCGGTGACCACCACGACCGGCGAGACGCTGACCGCCGACCTCGTGGTCGGCGCCGACGGGATCCGCTCGCCGATCCGACAGGCGCTCTTCCCCGAGCACCCCGGCCCGCGCTACGCCGGATTCACCACGTGGCGCGCGATCGTGCCGGCGACCGAGATCGTGCCGGGCGAGACGTGGGGCCGCGGCCTGGTCTTCGGCGCGATGCCGCTGGCCGACGGCCGGGTCTACTGGTACGCGACCGCGAACCGCCCGGCCGGTGTCGTGCACGGCGACGAACGGGCCGAACTGCTGCGCCTGTACCGGGACTTCCACGCACCGATCAGCCAACTGATCGAGGCCGCGACACCGGAGCAGATCCTGCACCTGGACGTGCACGAGATGGCCGATCCGCTGCCCGCGCACCATCGCGGACGGGTCGTGCTGATCGGCGACGCGGCGCACGCGATGACCCCCAACCTGGGTCAGGGCGGCAATCAGGCGTTGGAGGACGCGATCGAACTCGCCGACGTGCTCACCGGCGTGGCCGCCTCCGGGGTGGTCGATGCGCTGCCGGGGTACACCGCGCGGCGGCTGGCGCACACCTCGGAGGTGGTGCGGAAGTCGCGCCGGCTGGGGGCGATGGCGCAGTGGGAGGGTCGGGGCGCGGTGGCGATCCGGAACGGACTCCTGAGGGTCGCCGGGCGGTTGGCGCCGGATGCGGCCCTGCGGCCGTTGGACTCGATCCTGAGTTGGCGCCCGCCGGCCGGTTCGGCCTGAACCTTCGGCGGGCTGCGCGGTTCCGCCCGCACGGGATGCGTCGTACATTCCGTACCGGCCGGTATCTGGTTGACGGAGGAGGAACACGGTGGCGATCGATCCGCAGCTCGCGAAGTTGCTGAGTTTCACGCCGGAAAATCTGTTCGTGGGCGACGCGGCCACCGCGCGGGCGACCATCGATGCCGGAATCGGGCTGCTTCCGGTGACGACCGAGTTGGCCCAGGTGCACGATCGCACCATCCCGGGCGCCGTCGACGCGCTGCCCGCTCGGGTGTACCGGCCGTCGGAGGAGCCCGATCTGCCGGTGACCGTGTTCTTCCACGGTGGCGGGTTCGTGATCGGCGGCCTGGACAGTCACGATGCGCAGGCCCGGCGGATCGCCCGGCACGCCGAGTGCGTGGTGATCTCGGTGGACTACCGGCTCGCCCCGGAACACCCGTTCCCAGCCGGGATCGAGGACGCGTTCGCCGCGTACCGGTGGGTGCTCGACAACGCCGCCGAACTCGGTGCCGACCCGAGCCGGATCGCGCTGGCCGGCGACAGCGCGGGCGCCACGCTGTCCGCGACCACGTGCCTGCTGGCCCGCGAACACGGCCTGCCGCAACCGGCTTTGCAGATGTTGTGGTATCCGGGGACCGGCGTCGAGCACACCGCGTCGCGGGTCGAGAACGCGAACGCGCCGCTGCTCACCGCCGCCTCGATCGCGTGGTTCATGGAGCACTACCTCGGCGGACGCGCGCTCGACGAACTGGGTCCGTACGCCTCGATCGGCACCATCGAGGACCTGTCCGGCCTGGCGCCGGCGCACGTGGTCCTGGCCGGTCACGATCCGCTGCGCGACGAGGGCGCGGACTTCGCCGAGCGGCTGCGCGCGGCGGGCGGCACGGTCGAATGCGAGCTGTTCGAGGACATGGTGCACGGCTTCATGAGCTTCGTGGACCTGGTCCCGCGCTGCGCGGAGTGCGCCTCGGGTTCGTTCGCGGCGCTGCACAAGGCGCTGCACCCGTAGGGGATGGCCGGCGGGTGGCGTCAGCGCGACGGCAGGATCAGCAACTCGTCCGTACCGGGCCGGCGCAGCACGTCCACGGGATGGCCGTACAACTCGGACAACACCGGCGCGGTGCACACCTGATCGGGCGGTCCGCAGGCGACCAGTCGGCCCTGCGCGAGCAGGGCGATCCGGTCCGCGTAGGCGGCCGCCAGGTTGAGGTCGTGCAGCACGATCACCACCGCGTCGCCCCGGCGCGCCCGGTCCCGGGCCAGCCGCAGCACGTCCTCGGTGTGCTTGAGATCCAGGGCGGCGGTGGGCTCGTCGAGGAAAAGTACGGGCGCGCCCTGCGCGAGCACTCGGGCGAGCGAGACCCGGGCCCGCTCGCCGCCGGACAGTGACGGGTAGACCCGGTCGGCCAGGTGCGCCACGTCCGTCTCGGCCAGAGCGCGGGCCACGATCGCCTCCTCGGACTCCTCGCTCGGCAGTCCCGCGTGCGGCGCGCGGCCCATCCGCACCACCTCGTCCACGGTGAACGGGAAGGACAGTGTGACACTCTGTGGCAACACCGCGCGGCGCAGCGCCAGTTCGCGCTGTGAGTAGTCGGACGACGCCCGATCGGCGATCCGCACGGTACCGTGATGCGGTGTCAGGTCGCCGGTGAGCAGGCCGAGCAGGGTGGACTTGCCCGCGCCGTTGGGGCCGAGCACCGCGACGATCTCACCGTGGCGCACGGTCAACGAGACGCCGTCGACCAGGTTGCGGCCGGCGATGGCGTAGCCGACGTTCTCGGCCTCGACGCCGATCGTGCCGACCTCGGGCGCCGTCGCGGGCGCCGCGGTGCGGTTCCGGGCGAGCAGCCTCATCATGCCCAACCTCCTTGCCGGGAACGGGTTTTGCGCAGCAGCCACAGGAAGAACGGGGCGCCGATCAGCGCGGTGAGCACGCCGAGCGGGACCTCCTTGGGCATCGCGACGGTGCGCGCCGCGAGGTCGGCGCCGACGGTGACCAGCGCGCCGAGAAGGGCGCTCGCGGGCAGCAGCAGCCGGTGTCGCGGACCGGCGATCAGCCGGATGATGTGCGGGACGACCAGGCCGACGAAGGTGATCACACCGGCCGCGGCGACGGCCGCGCCGACCAGGGTGGCGCTGAGCACGACCACCACGATGCGTACCCGTTCGGTGTCCACGCCCAGGTGTCGGGCGCCGCTTTCGCCGAGCGCCATGATGTCCAGCGCCCGGGCGTACCGGGGCAGAACCAGCAGGCCGATGAGCGCGAACGGTGCGAGCGCGCCGATGATCTTCCAGCTCGCCCCGCCGACGCTGCCCAGGTTCCAGAAGGTGATGCTGCGCAGTTCGGCGTCGTCGGCGACGAAGGTGAACAGCCCGATCGCGGCGCCGGCCAGCGCGTTGATCGCGATGCCGGTCAGGACCAGGGTGACCACTTCGGTACGGCCGTCGGAGCGGGAGAGCAGGTAGACGAAGAGCGTGGTGAGCAGGCCGCCGACGAAGGCGAACGCGGTCACCGTCCAGGAGCCGAAGGTGGACACGCCCAGCACGATCGCGCCGACCGCGCCGAGCGCCGCCCCGGAGGACACCCCGATCACGCCGGGCTCGGCAAGCGGGTTGCCGAACACGCCCTGCATCGCGGCTCCGGCACAGCCCAGGCACGCGCCGACCATGATGCCGAGCACGATGCGCGGGAAGCGGATGTTCCACAACACGGCCTCGTTGGCTGCCGACACATGGCCGATGTCCAGGCCGAGATGGTGCAGCACCGAGAAGAGCACCTGGTCGGAGGGGATGTCGAAGGCACCCATGCCGGCCGAGACGACGCTCGTGGCCAGGAGCAGCAGCACCAGGGTCGGCATCAGCCAACGGCCGTGCCGACGCGGTGCCGCGGCCACCGGGGGCGTGGCCCGGGTTGTCGGCGCCGGGGTCGTCGTCCTGCCGAGTTCGACCACGGGAGGCGGTGAGCCCGGTTGTTCGGTGGGTTCTTGACGCTCCGTCACCGTTGCCACGGTCTCCCCCACACCTTCCCCTCGGGTGTTTTCGGGCGCCGGACGGGACGCTCCGGGGCCCCCGGAACGGCGGGCGGCGGACCGGCCGACCCTAGCCATGCAGCAGATCGACGAGCTCGTTCAGCGCGACACCGGCCGTCGGCCCACCGCCGCCCAGCTCCAGGTCGTCCATCGCGACGACCTTCCGATTCAGGCCGGCGGGCGTTTGTGCGACGCCCGGCAGCTTGAGCACGCCGTCGACGCCGCCGACCGACTCCAGGCCCTTCCGGAAGACGAGGATGACGTCGGGCTTGGCCGAGACCATCGCCTCGGGGGTCAGCGCGGCGGACATCTCGACGCCCAGTTCGGTACCCGTATCGATGCCGCCGGCGGCGCTGATCATGCTGTCCGGGCCCAGGCCCTTGCCGCCGATGTGGTAGAGGTTGGCCTGCCCGCGGATGTAGAGGAACGCCACACGCGGCTTGGTGGCGGCCTGCGCGCCCTTCGCCTTGGCGGTGGCGATCTCGCCGGCGGTCTTGTCGGCGAGCATCCTGCCCCGATCCGGCACGCCCAGCGCGGTGGCGATGGTGGTGATCCGGGTGATCGCGTCCTCGGGCTTGCCGCTGTCCGGGATCAGAACGATCGGTACGCCGGCCGCCTTGAGCTGGTCGATCGCGGTGCGAGGGCCGACCGAGGCGCTGCCGATGGCGACCGTGGGTCGCTGGGCGAGGATGCCCTCGGGGTTGAGCCCGCGCGAGTTGCCGAAGGTCGGCTTGCCCTTGCTCTGCGGCAGGACCGCACCGGAGGTGTCCACACCGACGACGTTGGAGGCCAGGCCCAGGGCGTACACGGTCTGCGCGATGTCGCCGCCGAGCGGAACGATCCGGCTCGCGTCCTTGACGGTGACCTTGCCCATCGTGGTGTCCACGGTGGCCGGCAGCACCGAACCGGCCGGGGCCTTGTCGGCCTCCTTGCCATCGGACTTCTTGTCGTCTTCGCCGCACGCCGTGGCGAACGCGGTGATGGCGAGGACGGCCGCGGCCACCCGCAAGCTTGTTCGACGCAGACGCATCCGGCGGCCTTTCGAGCGGTGGGGTGAGCGGAAGAAGAAATTCCGTTCTTAGGCAAGCCTTGCCTTGTTATTCGCAACCTAAAGGTGAGGCTTACCTAACTTCAAGCCCGGGGCGGGTGGACAACGTCACACGCGGACGGCGGGCCGCTCCCCCGGCGAGGACAGCCGCAGCACCGGTACCGCAGCGGCCTTGGCTCCTTTGCGTCCCGCGTCGGTCGATCCGGTCAGCGCGCGCGCCAGGCCCGGCTGTGCCGGCGGATCTCGGCCGCGGAGAAGTTCTCGTGGTCCTCGCCCCACGCGGTGACGCCGTCGAAGGTCCACTCGGTGAGGCCGTTGACGGTAAACAGGTTCGGGTTCAGGAAGAAGCCGAGCCGGTTGTGCATGCGCCCCTCCGCGTGCAGTTCGCGGCCGAGTTCGTCGATCCCCTCCAGCACGATCCGGGTGGCCCAACCGGTGTCGTCCTCGCGTTCGACCACTTCGCGGCGGCCCTTGGCCAACTTGGCCCAGGTGCCGTCGCGGAGCAGGTAGCCGTGGATGGACACGCAGCCCGAGCCGAAGTCCATGGTGATGCTGTGGAAGGCGTCCCGCTCGGAGGCGGTCGCGTAGCTGTAGCCGCCCCGCTTGGCGGGCGACTGCATCAGGCCGGGACCGAACTGCGAGCGCGGGCCCCACGAGCGGTCCCGGAAGCCGTACGAGTCGACCGGGATCTCCTCGCCGCGCAGCACCACCGTGCCGGTGTAGCGCCCGGGCTGGTCCACGTGCTTGTCGCCGAGGTAGTGCGGCGGCAGCACCGCGGTGAAGGTCAGGTCGACGTGGATCTCGTCGCCGCCGTCCGGGTCGTCGTAGCCGACCTCGTACACCGCCTGCGGCCGCACGCAGCGCACCCGGAACCCGTTCGGCAGCCGCAGGTCGGTCAGGTCCTGGTCGGGGATCGGCAGATGCCAGAAGTTCTTGGCGTAGACCGCCTCGTGCGGGTGCCGCCCGCTGTCGTCCCAGAAGTACGCGCCGCCCGCCGCGACCCCCTGGTTCGCCCGGAAGAACGGATACAGCTGCCCGGACAGGCGCCTCTGCGGAACCGTGAAGGTGAACCAGGAGGTCTCCGACCAGTACGGGTCGTCGCTGGTCGGCGGGTGGAACCGGTCGTCGGGGTGGTGCTCGACATGCTCAGTGATCATGGCCAACGGGTACTACGGGTACTTGGCCGAGTCAATGATTATTGCCGTCGATTCCGGCCTGTGATCACTCCTCGAGGCTGACGTCCACGGTGAGCGGACCGTCCGCGGGCACCAGGTCGATGCGGGCGATGTGTCCGGCCGCGCGCAGGTCCGTCTCGACCAGGGCCACCCGGGCCAGTTCGGCCGGGTCGCCGGTGATCGTGACACCCGCCACTGCGGCGCGCATCGACACCTGCGCGGCCGACTTGGCCTTGCGCACGCCGGCGATCAGCTCGGACGCGAGAGCCGGCAGCGCCCGGTCGGCCGCCGGCGGCTGCGGCGCGGGCCAATCCGCCCGGTGCACCGAGCCCTCCTGCCACCACGACCACACCTCCTCGGTCGCGAACGGCAACACCGGCGCGAGCAGTCGCAGCAGTACGGACAGCGCGCTCGCGAGCGCGGCCCGGGCCGACCGGGCACCCGCCGCGGAGCCGGCCTCGCCGTAGGCACGGGCCTTGACCAGCTCGACGTAGTCGTCGCAGAAGTACCAGAAGAACCGCTCGGTCCGGTCCAGCGCCCGCGCGTAGTCGTAGTCCTCGAACGCCTCGGTCGCCGCGCGGGCCACCTCCGCCACCTCGGCGAGCAGGGCCAGGTCGAGCGGTTCGCGCACCGCGTCGGGTGCCTCGGCCGCGCCGGTCGAGAGCACGAACCGGCCGACGTTGAGCAGCTTGATCGCCAACCGGCGGCCGACCTTCATCTGGCCGACGTCGAACGCGGTGTCCACGCCCGGCCGACCGCTCGCCGCCCAGTATCGCACCGCATCCGAGCCGTGCTGCGCGAGCAGGTCGACCGGGGTGACCACGTTGCCCTTGGACTTGGACATCTTCTTGCGGTCCGGGTCCAGGATCCAGCCGGAGATCGCCGCGTGCGCGAACGGCAGGCTGTGGTTCTCCGCGTCCGCTCGCACCACGGCGGAGAACAACCAGGTACGGATGATCTCGTGCGCCTGTGGGCGCAGGTCCATCGGGAAGACCCGGGCGAACAGGTCGTCGTCGCGACACCAGCCGCCCGCGATCTGCGGCGTGAGCGAGGAGGTTGCCCACGTGTCCATCACGTCCGCGTCGCCGACGAATCCGCCGGGCTCACCGCGCTGTTCCGCTCGATAGCCGGGCGGCACGTCGGTATACGGGTCGATCGGCAGATCAGTCTCGGCCGGGCGCAGCGGTGCGTCGTGCCGCGGCAGCCCGGCCTCGTCCAGCGGATACCACAGGGGCACCGGGACTCCGAAGAAGCGCTGCCGGCTGATCAGCCAGTCGCCGTTGAGACCCTCGACCCAGTTGTCGTAGCGGACCTTCATGTGCGCGGGATGCCAGGCCAATTCGGCGCCCCGGGCCAGCAGTCGGGCCCGCAGGTCGGCATCGCGCCCGCCGTTGCGCAGGTACCACTGCCGGGTGGTGACGATCTCGAGCGGCTTGTCGCCCTTCTCGTAGAACTTGACCGCGTGCGTGATCGGCTTCGGCTCACCGACCAGTTCGCCGCTCTCGCGCAACATCGCCACGATCCGCTCGCGCGCGGTGAAAACGGTCGCGCCGGCCAGGCGGGCGTACGCCTCGACCGCCTCGGGGGTGTCGATCCCGGCCGGCGGATCACTCAGGACGCGGCCGTCCCGGCCGAGCACCGCCCGGGTGTCCAGGCGCAGTTCACGCCACCAGGTGACGTCGGTGGTGTCGCCGAAGGTGCACACCATGGCGAGCCCGGAGCCCTTCTCCGGATCGGCCAGCGCATGCGCGTACACCGGCACCGGCACTCGGAACAGCGGTGTGCGCACGCTGCTCCCGAACAGGTGCGCGTAGCGCGTGTCGTCGGGATGCGCGACCAGGGCGACGCACGCGGGCAGCAACTCCGGCCGGGTGGTGGCGATTTCCAGCGCGTCGCCGGTGGGGCCGCGAAACACCAGTCGATGGAAGGCGCCGGGACGCTCCCGGTCCTCCAACTCGGCCTGCGCGACCGCGGTGCGGAAGCTGACATCCCACAGCGTGGGCGCCTCGGCCGGGTATGCCTCGCCGCGCTCCAGGTTGCGCAGGAAGGCCCGCTGGGAGGCGGTACGCGAGACCACGTCGATGGTCTGGTAGGTCATCGTCCAGTCGACGGACAGCCCGAGCAGCCGCCACAGTTGCTCGAACGCCTTCTCGTCCTCGTGGGTCAGTTGCTCGCACAGTTCGATGAAGTTGCGTCGGGAGACCGGGATCTGCTGTTTGCCCGGCTGCTGCGGCGGCACGAAGTCGGCGTCGTAGGGCAGCGCCGGGTCGCAGCGCACGCCGAAGTGGTTCTGCACCCGCCGCTCGGTGGGCAGACCGTTGTCGTCCCAGCCCATCGGATAGAAGACCTCACATCCGCGCATCCGCCGGTAGCGGGCGATCGCGTCGGTGTGGGTGTACGAGAACACGTGTCCCACGTGCAGCGATCCGCTGACCGTGGGCGGCGGGGTGTCGATGGAGAAGATCTCTTCGCGGGTCCGGCTCCGGTCGAAGCGGTATACGCCCGTCTCTTCCCAGACGCGCGACCATTTCGCTTCCAGCCCGTCGAGGGAGGGCTTGTCGGGCATGCGGGGGGAATCGGAGGGGGCGATCATGCCCCCGGAGCGTACCGGGAGCCGGGGCCCGACTCGACCCGATTCCCGTGCGGCGGTGTGGCGGACCGGTGCGCGGGTGGATCGGTGCGCGGGTGGATCGGTGCGCGGGTGGATCGGTGCGCGGGTGGATCGAGTCGGCGGGTCGGTCGGCGGGCCGCCCTTCGGGGGGCGGGGCGGCTCGCGGACCTCGGTCGGGGGTGGTCGGAGGTGGTCGGGTCAGGCGGTCGGGCGCAGAGTGCCGACGAACGCGGCCCAGGGGGCGTTGCCGAGGGTCAGCAGTCCTACGGCCGGGTCCTTGCTGTCCCGGACGTCGACGGCGCCGTCCAAGTGCGGACGAATCTCGGCGCAGTCGCCGTTCTGCATGCTGTAGGAGCTCTTGACCCAGCGGAACGAGGTGTTCGCGGGCATGGTGTTCGCGGGCATGGTGTTCGCGGGCATGGTGTTCGCGGGCATGGTGTTCGCGGGCATGGTGTTCGCGGGCATGGTGTTCTCTGGCATGGCGTTCTTCCTACTCAGTGGGCGAGTCGCTCCGGTCGCGAGTGACTCGGTCTGCGAGTTGCTGGGCACTGGCCGCGATGAAGGCCTCGGACTCGACGGGACTGAGTGCGATGCCCCGCAAGTCGGCGAAGACCTTGCCGTAGTGAGCGGTGTCCTGGGCTCTTTCCAGGTACGCGTGGCTGGTGATGTTCTCCAGCGAGACCACTTCCATCCCCGAGGGGGGAGGGAATCCGTAGATCGAGAACGGCGTGGGGCCGCCCGGATAGGCGCCTGCCGAAAAGGGTAGTACTTGCACGGTCACGTTCGACAGTTGTGCAATTTCGATCAAGCGCACGAGTTGCTCGCGCAGCACCCGTCGGCCGCCTATCTCCTGGCGCAGCGCGGCCTCGCCGATCACCATCAACACCTCCAGCGGCGCCGGTTCCTCGCGGGTGAGTACGCGCTGTCGATCCAGCCGCACCCGGACCCGGGTGCGGCACTGTTCGTCGACCGGTCCCACCGTGCCGCCGCGGATCACCGCCGTGGCGTACTCCTCGGTCTGGAACAGTCCGGGGACGATGCTCGGCTGGAATCCCAGGCAGGACGCCACCTCGGCCTCCAGGCCGATCAAGTCCAGGAAGTCCTGCGGCAGTCGATCGGCGAGGTCGCGCCACCAGCGCTGCCGGCGACCCTCGCGGGCGAGGGCCAGCCAGCCCTCGCGCGCGCCCGGGTCGTGCACCTCGTACAGGTCGAGCAGCGCCTTCAGGTCGAGCGCACGGATCCCGCTGCGGCCGGACTCGATCCGACTCACCTTCGCGGGATGGCAGGAGAGGGCGTCGGCGGCGTCCTCGAGCAGCAACGACGTGTCCTCGCGCAGCCGACGCAAATTGGCGCCCAGAACACGCCTGCGAACCGTCGGATATTGCTCGGCGCCCATGTTTCCTCCCGATCCCGCGCCGCTCGTGCCGCGGTTCTCCAGGTCGTTCGAACTTCTTTCGAGCTTCCGCCTTTTCGAGGCATTCGGGGGTTCGACCCCGTGAGTCGCCGTCATGGTACTCATATCCGACACGATGCAAGTCGAGTGGTTTGTTTGACTTGCACTTATTGCTCCCACCGGGGACGCTACTTACAGCGACCTCTCGACCACCCGTCGGGGCGTTCGCGAGTGACCGGTCGCGCCTTTTCCCGACCATTGGGAGGCGAGGGAACGTGCTGCAGGAGCAAGATGCCGGCGTGAACCAGGCAGGGATCGCGTGGATCAGCGCCGCCACCCGCGATCCGCGCGACACGCGGTACACCTGGCTGACCAACCCCGGCGCCCGCCGCGCGGCGGACACCGGCCGGTTGTTCGACGCCGTCGTGATGCGCGCCGAACTGGGCGCCGCCGTGCTCGACCTGCTCACCGCCGCCGCCGAACCCACCGGCGCGGTGATCGCCGAGGAACACGCGGGCAAGTGGGCCTACCTGGTCGGGCCCGGCAGCGCCGAGGTGTGGCTCGCCGCGATCGGCCCGTCCGACGGCACGCGATACCACTACGTCGGCCACGGCGGCTGCCTCACCGTGCCCGGCCCGCGCCCCTACCCCGGCTCGTCGATGACCTGGATCGTCCCTCCGGGCCTGGGCACCAACCTGACCTGCGTCACCACCTTGGCCGCCACCTACCTCCGCGTCGAATCGGCCTACCCCACCATCCGCTCGAAACCCGAGCCAACTCCCTGACATCCCGACGGGGCGAGGGCACACCCGGGCACGCGGGCGATGCCTGCGCTCAGCCGGACGCGAGCCGCGTGTGGGTTGGGCGGACGAAGCGTCGGTCGGCGATGGGCAGGGCGGTTCGGGGACCGGCGGCGGCGAGGATGGTGTCGAGGCAGCGGCTGGGGTCGGCCCCGTAGATGTTGCTGAACCACGCCATGTTGGCCTCGACCACGGTCCAGCACTCCTCGGCGGTGTCGGCCGTACCGGCCAGGCCGATGTCCACGACCACCGCGCCGGGCAGGTCGGCGTCCGGATCGCCGAGCAACTCGGCTGCGAAGGACAGGAGTTCGCCGGACCTGACGTCCTCGGTGAGCGGCAGCGGGTCGAGCCGACCGAAAGTCGCGTAACGCGAACCGGTGTGCACGACGCCGTCCAGCACGAAAAGCCGGTACTCGGCGACGAATGTCCGGATCTCGCTGACCAGGACCGGGGTCTCGCCGGGCACGGCCCGCGGCAGCCGGGTGCCGTCGGCGTACACGGCCGCCTCGAACGACTTGTCGCTAGGCGGCTTGACGAAGGCCGGCGTCCGCAGCCGGCGTGCCTCGGCCATGGTCGTCGCCGTGATCTCCCGCCGCGTCCAGCGCTCGGGCAGCGTGCTCAGCCAGTCGTCGGCCGGCTCCAGCAGGGCCACGTCCAGCGAGGCGGCCACCGTGTCGGCGAATCGCGGTCCGCCGTAGTAGGCCGCGGATCCGCGCAGGTCGGGACGTGGACCGGCGAGCACGGCGACCGACATCCCGCGCGCGACGGCGGCTCGGGCCAACAGGTCGGCGGTCGGGGTGGCTTGCCCGGACAGGGCCAGGGTCTCGATCACGCCGGCACATTAGGGCGTGTAGCCCGGCGGGGCGACCGGGTTTCGGATAGGAATTGGGAGAGGGCTCGGTCAGGGGGACCATGTGTGGGACGCGATCGTGGATGTGGCCAATGTGTGTCACTCCGAAGAGCTGTATCCGATCGGCGAGAAGGGGCCGTTTCTGGCCCGCCTGGACGCCGTCGTGCACGGCTGGCGGGCTCGGCACGGCGCCGACGCGCGAATCGAACTCGTCGCGGACAAGGCGCTGTTGCACGCCTTGGACGCGAGCGACAAACGCGAGTTGCAGCGGCGTGCGGCCCGACGCGAGGTGACCCTGCGTGCGGTCGCGGACACGCTCGTCCTCGAACGCGCCGAGGCCGACCTGCTGCATGTACTCAGCGGGGACTACTTCCTCGACTTCCGCCGCCGGCATCCGTGGATCGAGGCGCACCCCGAGCGCTTCCACCACTGGCAGCAGGACGCGCACGGCGTGCACTTCGTGCCGCGCGGCATCGGCCCCGAGCACCACCAGCGGGTCTCCCGGGCCGAGGAGATCAAGGAGTTCCGGGACAAGCACCTCGACCCGGCCCGACACCCGGAGATCATGAACACCCGGTGGCGGTGCGTCGAGCCGCTGTGTCTGTACGCGCGCATGTGGACGGGCCGACTGCCGGTCTGGCCCCGTGTGGATGCCGGCGCGCGGGCGGTCTGCCCGGGGTGCGCGAGTCCGCTCCGGGCGCTGGGGCCCCGGCGACCGACCCGACAGGTCGGCCTGGCCGATCACTCCACGGGCGAGTCGATCGAGCGTCTCCCGCTCGAACTGGGCAGCAACCTCGTGCTGGGCCGGGGCCGGATCGTCAACGGCTACAACCTGGGCAGCCGGCAGGACCGGTTCGGTGAGGCGGTGCGCTACGTCAGCCGCCAGCACGTGCTGCTGCGCTTCGCGGCCGGCCGGGCCGGCGAGCACGTGCTCGCGGTCGACCTGGGTTCCTCCAACGGCACCGAGATCGAGCGCTGGAACGGCTCGGCGTACGAACCCGGGCGCCCGCTGGAGGTGGACGTGGAGGAGATCCTCACCCCGCGCGATCGGCTCGTACTCGGCGGCGGGGTGCGAGTCGAGGTCTCCGGTCGACGCTTCAACGCGGACGACCTCCCGCGAATCACCGACGACAGCGGCGGGGAGGCGACGAGGCTGCGGAGCCGAGGGTGAATCGAGTCGGCGACAGTCGCGTCACGGGAAGGTCGGGACGCGGTGGGTGGGGTGGCGTGGGCGGTAGCGTTCGAGGCGGGGGCAGGGGACGGATGTAGAACGAGAGGGGCGGCGTGAGCAGCGTCGACACGGTGTCGTTGCAGGATCTGTGGGACCGGGTGGTCGGGACCCAACCGGATCCGCCGAGTTGGCTCGCGCTCGTGACCGGGGCGGTCGCGATCGCGGTGGTGCTGTATCGCCCGACCTGGCGGCCGTTGCGGTCGGTGGTGACGATCGCACACGAGGGCGGCCACGCGATGGTCGCGCTGCTCAGCGGGCGCCGATTGTCCGGCATACGGCTGCATTCGGACACTTCGGGCGTGACCGTGTCCGTGGGCAAACCGACCGGCCTGGGGATGGTGCTCACCGCGATGGCCGGCTACATCACGCCGTCCGTCCTGGGTGCGGGCGGTGCGGCGCTGCTCGCGGGCGCGCACATAACCATGGTGTTGTGGGTGGCGCTGGTGTTGCTCGCGCTGATGTTCATCGCGATACGCAACTGGTTCGGCGCGCTGGTGCTGCTGACCACCGGCGGGGTGATCTTCGCGATCTCGTGGCTGGCCAGTGCGCGGATCCAGGCGGCGTTCGCCTACCTGTTGGTGTGGTTCCTGCTCGTGTCCGGGGCGCGGCCGGTCTTCGAGCTGCAGCAGATGCGCAGTCGCGGCCGGGCGCCGTGGTCGGACGCGGATCAGCTCGCGGACCTGACCCGGATCCCCGGAGCGGTGTGGGTCGCCTTCTTCGGGCTGGTCTCGGCCGCGGCCCTGGGCATCGGCGCGAGTTCACTGCTTACCTGACCCGAACGGCCCGACGCCGGCCGGCTCCACCTCGCGGTGGGGTCGGCCGGCGTCGTCCCGGGTGCGGTCGGCGTCTGCTCAGAGCGCGTCGGGCAGCTTCGCGAGCACGCCGTCGTAGATCCGCTTGAGCCCGGCGGGCGCGAAGGTCTTCTCGAAGAAGCCCCCGATGCCACCGGCCCCGTTCCACACCGTGACGATCTCGACCCGGCTGCCCGCGCCGGCCGCCGACACGGTCCACGTGGTGA
This sequence comes from Embleya sp. NPDC005575, assembly GCF_040605455.1. Classification (NCBI taxonomy): domain Bacteria; kingdom Bacillati; phylum Actinomycetota; class Actinomycetes; order Kitasatosporales; family Streptomycetaceae; genus Embleya; species Embleya sp. NPDC005575. Next base: position 31,853 of record NZ_JBEXCV010000010.1, read on the forward strand.
CCATCGACGAGTTGGCGTCGGTCTCCACCAGCGTCAGGGCGGCCGGCTCGGTGACCGTCACCAGGCAGTCGCGCGAGCGCTTGCTCGTGGCCTGCAGCCGCCAGTGCGCCACCGTGCCGGCGCCCTTCCCGCCCTCGCGGACGTCGTACTCCGAGAAGTGCTCGGTGAGCAGCTTGGGCCGCACGTCCGCGTAATCCGCGACGGCCGCGAAAACCGCCTCCGGCGCCGCCGCCACAGTCGTGTGTGCGGTTGCCCTGACCTGCGCCATGACCACTCCTTGCCCTCGATTGCTGTCGGCCGGGTCAAGCAAACCACTTGGCCGCCCGGGCACCGAATCGCGCTCCGGTTACCCGCCGGTCGGTACCGGGTCTCAGGCGACCTCCACAGCGTACGAGCCGGCCGGCCCGGCCAGGTCGAACTCGTAGCCCTGGCCCTCCGTACGGAACTTCCAGCCGGCGCCGTGCCGGTAGAACGTGCCGAGCAGCAACACCCGTTCGACCGTGGCGGCGTCGAGTACCGAGCGGACGAACGAGGTGGCCTGGAACGGCGCCACGTCGATCTCGATCGGCCCGACCGCCGCGAACGTGCTCGTCCCGCCGGCCGAGGCCGCGATCACGACGCGACGTACATCACGCGGCAGCACATCCAGTTCGACCCCGTGGGCCCGACGTATGTCGCCGGGCCGGAATCGGCGGCGCGGTCGGCGCCTTGATCGGGCGGGCCCGCTCGGCGCCGCTCGGTCGGCACTCGGCGGCGAAGGGACCAGATTTGCAGGGTCAACCGCGGTTTCTTCCAGGCCTGTTCGCTGTCCACGCCCTGGAAGGAGTTGATCACGGCGCCAAGAAGTACCAGCGACCGATCGGATGCGCCCACTATTTGTTCGGTTGATACTTCTCCAGTTCCGGAATGACCTCTTTGCCGAGGATTTCGATCGTCCGCAGAATGTCCCGATGTTCCAGGAATCCCCACTGGACGTAGCAGATCAGCTCGTCCACGCCCAGGTCCGCGTAACGCTTCATCTTGCGTATGCAGGTCTCCACGTCGCCGATCACGATCATGTCCGCCGCGTCGAAGGTCTCCACCGGGACGGCGCCCTCGAACATCGGCTTCAGCAGTGGGAAGGTCTCGTCCTGCTCCGCCGGGGAAAGGTGCGGCAGTTCCCATTCGAGAGTGAACATCGCGAGATTCTTGTACCACCACGCGACCGAGTCCCAGACCCGCCGGTCGACCTGCTTGCGCCCGGTCGTGTGCACCAGGGTGTAGGCCGCGACCTTGTTCGTGGTCACGTCGGTGAGCGGCGTCGGGGTCGCCGCCGCCGCGCGGTAGGCGGCGACCCGGGCGGCCATCGTCTCCAGCGGCTGCATGATCGAGAAGGACAACATGCCCAGCCCGTTGCGGCCGGCGATCTGCGCCGAGCCCTGCGACGTGGCCGCCATCCAGCACGGCGGATGTGGGTCCTGGAACGGCTTGGGAGTGACCATCCGGCGGGGGAAGGAGAAGCGCTCCGACTCGTACTCGAAGTACTCCTCGCGCCACATGCCGGTGACGATCTCGATCGCCTCGCGCCAGTCGTCCCGCGAGCGGGCGATGTCCACACCGAACGCGGTCTGCTCCATCGGCGTGGATCGACCGGTCCCCCACTCGACCCGGCCGCCGGAGAGGATGTCCACCGTCGCGACCTTCTCCGCGATCCGCTGCGGCGGGGTGAACCCGAACGGGGTCAGCGTGACGCCGAAGCCCATCCGGATCCGCTCGGTGATCCCGGCCAGGTGGCCGAGGAAGACCTCGGAGGCCGGCATGTGCGAGCGGCCCTCGCGGAAGTGGTGCTCCACCGCCCAGACGGTGTGGAAGCCCATCCGGTCGGCCAGCCGGATCTGCTCGACCGCCTCGCGATACGCACGCTGTTCCGCGTGTCGCTGGCCGTACGGGTGTTCGCCGTGCCACGGGCGTGGCACGTCCACTTCGTAAAGCACGTCGAGCTTCATCGAGGCACCCATTTTCGGTATATTGAAAAATGTTTTCCAATCCCGTATTTCGTGATCCCGAGTGTGACCCGCCGAGGTACCGGCCACAAGGTGCCTGCCGGGTCGGAGAGTGGCCGTCATGGTTCGTCCCGCCCTCGCCGCCGGTCGTGCGGTCGAGATCCTGAACTTCTTCGCCGCACACCCGGGCAGCGCGTACACGCTCTCCGAGTTGCACGCCGCGCTCGGCATCAACCTCGCGTCCGCGCTGTCCGTGCTCCAGGCCCTGGAGGACGCCGGCTACCTGGTACGGCATCCGCGCCGCAAGACCTACGAGCTGGGACCGGCCCTGGTCGCGCTCGGCGACGCGGCGCTCCGCGGCAATCCGGCGGTGGACCTGGCCCGAACCCATCTGCGCGAGTTGGCCGACGAGTTCGACACCGAGTTGATCGCCAGCGTCGCGGTGGGCGACGAGATCGTCATCCTGGCCGTGGAGGGCCGGCCGCAGTTGGCCTCCGCCGACGTCCGGGTGGGTCAGCGGTTGCGCATGGTGCCGCCGCTCGGCCAGGTCTTCCACGCGTGGTCCACGCCGGCGGAGGTCGACGCCTGGTTGGACAGGCTGGACGAACGGGTGCGCGGCACGGCCCGGATCCTGCTGCCGCCGACGCTGGCGGCCGTCCGCGAACGCGGCTACTCGATCACCCTGGACAGTCCGACCCGGACCCGGATCGGCGCCACGCTGGAGCGGATGGCCGAACACCCGCGCGAGGCGGCGTCCTTGCGCGACCGGTTGGCCGAGTTGGCCGCCGCGCTCGGGGAGGAGGAGTACGAGCTGATCGCGGTCGACCCGGACACCGTCTACGACATCTCGACTCTGGTCGCCCCGGTCTTCGACGCCGCCGGCCGGGTCTCGGTCGCACTCACCCTGAACGGCCTCCAGGGCGTGACCGGCCGCCGGGTGACGACGCACGGCGAGCGGTTGGCCTCGGTCGCTCGCCTGGTGACCCGCCGCTCGGGCGGCCGGGCACCGGAGTAGGCCGGGACCCCGATGCCGGTGGGTGTGGGGCCTTTCGCGAGCGTGCTTCGCGAGTGGCCCGCCGGGTGCGGTTCCGAGGTGTGTTCCGCCGTTTTCGCCGGTGTGCCCTGGGGCGTGTTCCGCCAGTGTGCCTCGCGGGCGTGTTCCGTCGATGTGCCTCGCGGGGTGTGCCTCGCGGGTGTGCCTCGCGAGTATGTTTCGTGAGCGTGTCGGAGCGCTCACCGCGTGAGCACTCGCTCATCGTCGGGCAATCCGCGCGTAACACGGGGCGGGTTCCTTAACCCGCGCGTAACACCGAGGTATACGGCAGGAAACCCGGGCTGCGCACCCTGACCTGAGACCCCATCAGGCCCACGAGGGAGCCGCATGACCGTCGCGACCGACGCCCTGAACGCCGGAGACACCGCATGGCTGCTCGTGGCCACCGCGCTCGTGCTGCTGATGACCCCCGCCCTGGCGATCTTCTACGGCGGCATGGTCCGGGCCAAGAGCGTGCTCAACATGCTGATGATGAGCTTCGTGGCGATCGCGGTGGTGACCGTGGTCTGGATCGCCTTCGGCTACAGCCTGGCCTTCGGCGGCGACGTGGGCGGCGGGCTGCTCGGGGATCTCGGCGATGTGTTCATGGCCGGCACCAAGCCCACCGACCTGCACGGCACGGTGCCCGAGCTGCTGTTCATGGCGTTCCAGTTGACCTTCGCGATCCTGACCGTGGCGCTGATCTCCGGGGCGATCGCCGACCGCACCCGGTTCAAGGCGTGGGTGCTCTTCTGCGCGGTGTGGGTCGTCTGCGTGTACGCGCCGCTGGCGCACTGGGTGTGGGGGCCGGACGGCTGGATCGCGCACCGGCTCGGCGCGCTCGACTTCGCGGGCGGTCTGGTGGTCGAGATCAACTGCGGCGCGGCGGGCATGGCGGTGGCACTGGTACTCGGCCCGCGGATCGGCTTCAAGCGCGATCCGATGCGGCCGCACAACCTGCCGCTCGTGGTGCTCGGCGCGGGCCTGCTGTGGTTCGGCTGGTTCGGCTTCAACGGCGGCTCGGCACTGGGTGCGAACGGTCTGGCCGCCCAGGCGCTGGTGAATACGCAGGCGGCCGGGTGTACCGCGCTGATCGGCTGGCTCGCGGTGGAGAAGCGCCGGGACGGGCACGCCACCACGCTCGGCGCGGCCTCCGGTGCGGTCGCAGGCCTGGTCGCGATCACCCCGGCCTGCGGCGTGGTGGACCTGCCCGGCGCGCTGGTGATCGGCCTGGTGGCGGGTGTCCTGTGCAGCTTCGCGGTGGGCTGGAAGCACCGCTTCGGCTACGACGACTCGCTCGACGTGGTCGGTGTGCACTACGTCGGCGGCGTGGTCGGCACGCTGCTGATCGGCCTGTTCGCGGCGAAGGACGTCACCGGTGGTCCGGAGGGTCTGCTGCACGGCGGTGGACTCGCGCCGGTCGGCAAACAATTGGTGGCGATCGTGGTGGTGTCCGCGTTCTCCTTCGGCGTTACGTACACGATCGCCAAGCTGATCGACCGCACCATCGGCTTCCGCGCCCACGCCGACCACGAGCAACTGGGCCTGGACCTGGCGGTACACGCGGAAACGGCCTACGACCTCACCGCCTTCGCCGGCACGAAGCGCGCAGCCGGCCCTCGCCCCGCCCCGAAACCGACCGACGACCTGGACCTGGGCTGACCCGCTCTCTCCGACAGCGTTTCACCCGTGCGAGTGGAGATCGCTCCGAGCCCCCGGCCGCCCGAGGACGAAGTGCCATATGCCTGAGAGTGAAAGGGCGGTTTCAGAGGCGCTGAAAGATGGGTCGGGTGTTCTATGAAACAGCGCGGCCAACGCATCGGCCAGGTCGTCTGAGCGTGGTCCGACCATCGACCAAGGGGCCGAGCACGTCAGCGGGAGTTGCGCGCCAGGATCGCCGCGGTGGCCAAGGCAGCGATCGCCGCGCCCGCCGGGAGGGCTGCCCGGCGGGCGAGCTTTCGGGTGTTGTGGTGATCGAAGACGCCGCCGCTGGACTGGATCGAGAAGGCGGACCACACCGACTGCGCCGAGAACGCCGACGCCACTCCCAGATAGGAGCCGATCGACGCGGCGGAGAGCGCCGAGCCGATCGAGCCGACGGAGAGCGCGGAGCCGACCGACCCGACCGAGAGCACCGAACCCACTGATCCGATCGAGAGCACCGAACCCTCGGAGCCGATCGACAACACCGAGTTGTGCGAGCGCCAGGACAGGATCGAACCGTGCGCGTCGACAGCCGCCTTCTTCGTCATGGGCCCAGTCTGCCCGAACGCCGATGGCGCGGGTTCACATCCGGTCGACCGCGACCACCCGCAGCACCGCGCGTCCGGTCTCGTCCGACTCGGTCAGGTCCACCTCCGCGGTGATCCCCCAGTCGTGGTCCCGCGCCGGGTCGTCGAACACCTGACGCACCCGCCACGCCGAGTCCTCCTTGGTGATCTGCATGAGCTTGGGGCCGCGCGCGTCGGGGCCGGTGCCGATCGAGTCGTGCTCGTCCCAGTAGTCCTCCAGCGCGTCCTGCCAGCGCTCCGCATCCCAGTTGCCGTCGCCCTCCTGCTCGGACAGCTCGCCGAGCTGGAAGTAGCGGCGCAGCGCCGCGAGTTCCACGCGGCGGAAGAGCGCGTTGCGCACCAGCACCCGAAACGCCCGCTCGTTCGCGGTGACCGGGGCGGTGCGGCCCTCGATGTCGTCGAGTTCCTCCTGCGTCGCGTCCGGATTGGCCAGCTTCTCCCACTCGTCGAGCAGGCTGGAGTCGACCTGGCGGACCAACTCGCCCAGCCACGCGATCAGATCGTGCAGGTCCTCGTTCTTCGCGTCGTCCGGCACGGTCTGGTTGAGCGCCTTGTAGGCGCTCGCCAGGTAGCGCAACACGATGCCCTCGGTGCGCGCGAGTTCGTACCAGCCGACGTAGTCGCCGAAGGTCATCGCCCGCTCGTACATGTCCCGCACGATCGACTTGGGCGACAGCGGGTGGTCACCGACCCACGGGTGGCTGCGCATGTAGATCGCGTAGGCGTGTTCGAGCAACTCCTCCAGCGGGCGCGGGTATTGGATGTCGGCGAGCCGCTCCATCCGCTCCTCGTACTCGATCCCGTCCGCCTTCATCTGCCCGACCGCCTCGCCCTTGGCCTTGTTCAGCTGCGCGGCGAGGATCTGGCGCGGGTCGTCGAGCGTGGCCTCGACCACCGAGAGCACGTCCAACGCGTAGGTCGGCGCCTCCGGGTCGAGCAGGTCGAACGCGGCCAGCGCAAACGTGGACAGCGGCTGGTTGAGCGCGAAGTCGGCCTGGAGGTCCACGGTGAGTCGGACGATGCGGCCCTCCTCGTCCGCCTCGGCGAGCTTCTCCACCACGCCACCGTCCAGGAGCGAGCGGTAGATCGCGATCGCCTGCCGGATGTGTCGCAGCTGCTGGGCGCGCGGTTCGTCGTTGTCGGTGAGCAGGTGCCGCATCGCCTCGAAGGCGTTGCCGGGCCGGTTGATCACCGCGAGCAGCATCGCGTGGGTGACCCGGAAGCGGGACGCCAGCGGCTCCGGCTCGGCCTCCTGGAGCTTGGTGTAGGTCTCGTCGTTCCAGCCGACGAAGCCCTCCGGGGCCTTCTTGCGGACCACCTTGCGACGCTTCTTCGGGTCGTCGCCGGCCTTGGCGAGCGCCTTGATGTTCTCGATCTCGTACTCGGGAGCCTGCGCGACCACGTTCCCCACGGTGTCGAAACCGGCCCGCCCGGCGCGGCCGGCGATCTGGTGGAACTCGCGCGCCCGCAGCCGGCGCACCCGCTGGCCGTCGTACTTCGACAGCGCGGTGAACAACACGGTGCGGATCGGCACGTTGACCCCGACGCCCAGCGTGTCGGTACCGCAGATCACCTTGAGCAGTCCGGCCTGGGCCAGCCGCTCGACCAGCCGGCGGTACTTGGGCAGCATGCCCGCGTGGTGCACGCCGATCCCGTGCCGTACCCAGCGCGAGAGCTGGCGGCCGAACTTGGTGGTGAACCGGAAACCGCCGATCACCGACGCGATCCGGTCCTTCTCCTCGCGCGTGCACATGTTGATGCTCATCAGCGACTGGGCCCGCTCGACCGCCGACGCCTGGGTGAAGTGCACGATGTAGATCGGCGCCTCACGCGTGGTCAGCAGCTCCTCGATGGTCTCGTGCAGCGGGGTGACCCGGTAGGAGAAGTACAGCGGGACCGGACGCGTGGCCGACTTGACGATCGCGGTGGACCGGCCGGTGCGCCGCTTCAGGTCGCCGTGGAAGCGGTCCATGTCACCGAGCGTCGCGGACATCAGCAGGAACTGCGCCTTCGGCAGCTCGATCAGCGGAATCTGCCAGGCCCAGCCCCGGTCCGGGTCGCCGTAGTAGTGGAACTCGTCCATCACCACGAAGCCGACGTCCGCGTCCGCGCCGTCGCGCAGCGCGATGTTGGCCAGCACCTCGGCGGTACAGCAGATGATCGGCGCGGTCGCGTTGACCGAGGCATCGCCGGTCATCATGCCGACGTTCTCGGTGCCGAACTGGGCGACCAGGTCGAAGAACTTCTCCGAGACCAGCGCCTTGATCGGCGCGGTGTAGAAGCTGCGCTCCTTGCGCGCCATCGCGGCGAAGTGGCCGCCGGCGGCGACCAGGCTCTTCCCCGAGCCGGTCGGCGTATTCAGGATGACGTTGTTGCCCGAGACCAGCTCGATCAGCGCCTCTTCCTGCGCGGGATACAGGGTGAGGCCGCGCTCCTCCGCGTACGACGCGAAGGCTTCGTACAGGGCGTCGGGGTCGGCCTCGGCGGGGAGCAGATCGATGAGAGTCACCCGTCTATCCTGCCTGCTCGCGAGCGTCCGCCCGGACGCAACCCGGATTCCGCCGGTACGCGCACGTCCCCTACGCCGCGGACGGAGCACTTCCGGTGACGCGTGTCACATCCGTAGAGTCACCGTGATCATTTGTCACCGGGACCAGGGGTGCGCGTGAGGCCGGTACGACGAGCGGGTCGGATGGGCCTCGTGGTTCTCACGGGTCTGGCGTTGACCGGGACCCTCCTCGGGTGCACAGCGAGCACCTCGCAGCCCTCGTTGACCGCGGTCGCACCGCCGCACAACCCGGAAGCGGACCCCGACGGACTCAGCTGGACGGTCCGCCTGGGGGGCCGGATCCACCCGCAGCGCACATACCGCCTGGTCATCTCGACCGACCCCCTCGCGGTCGACACCGTGACCGACGGCGGTGTGGACCCGAACGTATGGGACAGCGGCGTGGTGCACTCCACCGAGCACACCGGCCTCCGCCCATCCGGCCTCCGCGTCGAGCGGGGCGTGACCTACTACTGGAGCGTCCAAGTCCAAGACGCCCAGGGCCACGACTCCCCCTGGAGCGCCAGAGACCAGTGGACGGTCACTCGACCCTGAGGCCACTGAGGACAAGCAGCCCACCGGCCACCCGACAACCGCAGCCACCAAACCAGGGCACCCCAATTCCAGCCCGTCCGACGCTTGAGGACCAAGCCGGCCACAGACCACCCGACAACCGCAGCCACCAAACCGGGGCACCCCAATTCCAGCCCGTCCGGCGCTTGAGGACAAAAAGACCGCAAGCCACCAACACCCGCAGCCAACGAGCATCGCCAACCAAACCCAGCCCGTCCGGCGGTTGAGGACCAAGCCGGCCGCAGGCCACCGACAGCCGCCCGCAGGGCCTAGCAGACCACCGCGGCCGCCCGCAGCTCCGCCACCCGCTCCGCGTCGAGGCCGAGTTCGGCGAGGATCGCGTCCGTGTCGGCCCCGAGCGTGGGACCCGGCGCGCCCAGCCGCGCAGGCGTACCGCCGAACAGCGTCGGATGCCGTGGCTGCCGCAACCGCCCGGCGGTCGGGTGGACGTCGTCCTCCAGCACGCCGACGGCGGCGATGTGCGGGTCGCCGGCGAGGTCACCGGGCCCGAGCACGACCCCGCACGGCACGTTCTCCGCCTCCAGGCGGGCGATGCCCTCGGCGACGGTGAGCCTGGTCGCGGCCTCGTGGCAACGGGTCACCAGCACATGGCCGACCTCGCGGTTGCGCCGCCGCTCGGCGATCGTGGCCACCCGAGGGTCGTCGTACCCGTCGACGCCGAACGCACGGCACATGCCCGCGAAGTCCGCGTCCGAGGTGGGCGTGGCGATACCCCAGCCGTCCAGGAACGCGTACGGGCGCACGTCCGCGACGAAGCTGCCGGGTTGGCTGCCGTCGCCGTCGCGCAGCACGTCGTTGCCGGCCGAGTCGACCCACATGAACGAGATCACCGCATCCAGCATGGACAGTTCGAGGTGCTGGCCGCCGCGCCCGCGTTCGCGTGCGTACAGGGCCGCGGTGATCGCCTGCGCGGCGGTGATCGCGGTGACCTTGTCGGCGAGAGCCTGGTTGGAGAACCTCGGGCGGCCGGTCTCCGGGTCCTTCTGGTTCTCGGCGACCCCGCCGTACGCCTGGATCACCGTGTCGTAGGCGCCCTTGCCGGCATACGGCCCGTGCGCGCCGAAACCTGAGATCGAGCAGTAGACGAGGTCGTCCCGACGCACGTCGGCGTAGCCGAGGCCGAGCCGTTCGGCCACGCCGGGCCGCCAGTTCTGCACCACCACGTCGGCCCGCGCGATCAGTGTGCGCACCAGGTCACGGCCCCGGTCGGTGCGCAGGTCCACCCCGACACAGCGCTTGCCGCGGTTGCACATCTGGTAGAGCGCGCTGATGCCTCCGGTGGCGGTGCCGATCCAGCGGGAGATGTCGCCGATCCCGGGGCGCTCGACCTTGATCACATCGGCGCCCTGATCGGCGAGCAGGGTCACCGCGTACGGACCGGTCGCGGCCGTGGACAGGTCCACTACGCGCACGCCGGCAAGGGGTCCGTCGATCGGAACACGTTCCATGCTGCCGCTCCCCCTCCGGTGTCGCTCGCGCGACGGCACTCGATGGCTCGGATGCCCGGACGACGAAAACAGGTTCTCTGTCACAGGTCAAGGCTCTGGTCTGTTGGCGTGGGCCGGCGGAGAATCCGGCAGCGTCCCGGTGCTCGGGATTCGACGCTGATCGACGGAGGATTCGTGACCAACCCGATCGGGCCGCTCACCGCGGCCGACGAAGGCTTTCATCACCAGGTCGCCGAGACGTTCGCGACGGTGGCCACCACCGACCCGTCGTGGACCGAGAAGGTCTGCGCGATGGCCGCGGCCCGGGACGGCAGCCTGCAACTGGGCTTCGGGCTGGGCAAGTACACGAACCGCAACGTGATGGACGGCTACGCGGGCGTCTCGCGCGGCGTCGAACAGCTCACGGTGCGCGCCTCGCGCCGGTTGTCGCCCGAACCGCACACCACGACGGTGGGGCCGATCCGCTACGAGGTGGTCGAGCCGCTCAGGGTGGTGCGCTTCGTGCTGGAGGCGAACGAGGCCCAGCCGATCGCCTTCGACTGGACCTTCGAGGCGGTCGTCCCGGCGGTCTCCGAGGACCGCACGCACAACCGGCGCGCCTATCGCACCACCGCCGATCTGGTGCGCTATCACCAGACCGGGGTGGCGTCCGGCTGGGTCGAAGTGGACGGCGAGCGCTCCGAGATCACCCCCGACACGTGGGTGTCCACGCGGGACCACTCGTGGGGCACCCGCTACGACGTGGGCGCGCCGGCGGTCGACCTGGAGCCGGCCGGCATGCCCGCGTCGATGTCGTTCCGGATGATCTGGGCGCCCATTCTGATGGAGCGCGAGGACGGCAGCCGGTATGCGCTGTTCCTGCACTACCAGATCACCAGTGGGCCCGGCTTCACGCAGAAGCGGGTGATGGGCGGGGTCGAGCACCCCGACGGGCGGGTGGACGAATGGGCCGACCTGGTACCGGACTTGAGCTACGACCCGGTCAACCGGCGATTGCGCGGCGGGAAGTTGCACGCCACGATGGCGGACGGTTCGACCCGGCCGCTGGAACTGGAGGTGGTCTCGGCGACCGGCTTCCACCTCGGCGCGGGCCTGTACTTCGGCCTGGACGGCCGACACCACGGCGAGTGGCGCGGCGACCTGCACGTGGAGGGCGAGCGGATCGCGGACTGCTCGACCCCCGAACAGGCCCGACGGCTGCACCAGATCCGGGACACGGTGGTCCGGGTGACCGACCCGGTCGGCGGCGGGGTCGGCTGGGGCAACTGCCAGCCGATCGTCACGGGCGCGGACCCGGCGCTGGGGCTCACGGCGGAGTCCTCGTTCATGTAGGACATGTGCGGCGGCCATTGCGGTCTCGGGGTGTGCGGTTTCGGCTGTTCGGTGTCGGGTCGTGCGGTTCTTTCTCGGTCGGTACTCCGCTGAACACGCAGCGCGAGCCATACGATGCTGTCGACCTTGATCAGGGGAAGGGACGTCAGCCATGCGCAGGATCCTCATCGTCGGTGCCGGCCAATCCGGGCTCCAACTCGGCCTGGGGTTGCTGGCCCACGGCTACGACGTGACCGTGATGACCGAGCGGACCCCCGACGAGATCCGCGTCGGGCGGGTGACCTCGACGCAGATCATGATGCCGTCGACGATCGCGCTGGAGCAGCCGCACGGCCTGGACCTGTGGTCCGGTCGGGTGCCGCCGATTCCCCGGGCCGGGTTCACCATCCCCGGACCGGACGGCACGCCGGTGGTGAACTGGCTGGGCGACCTGGGCGGTGCGCAGTCGGTCGACCAGCGGATGAAGATGCCCGCGTGGATGGACCTGTTCGTGGAGCGCGGCGGCAACCTCGTGGTGCACCCGGTCGCGGTCTCCGACATCGACTGGTACACCCGCAACTACGACCTGGTCGTGGTGGCCGCCGGCAAGGGCGAGTTGGTGTCGATGTTCGATCGAGACCACGACAGGTCGAAATTCACCACGCCACAGCGGCAGTTGGCCGTCGCGTACTTCCACGGCGCGACGCCGCGCCCCGAGGTCGGGTACGACGCGTTGCACGTCAACGCGATACCCGGACTCGGCGAGATCATCATGTTCCCGGGCCTGACGCTGTCCGGGCCCTGCGACATCATCCTGCTCGAAGCCGTGCCCGGCGGCCCGCTCGACGTGTTCCGCGACGTGCGCGACCCGGACACCCACTGGGCGGTGATGCGGGACCTGGTCCGGCAGTTCGCGCCGTGGGACTACGACCGGATCAGCCGCGCCGAACTCACCGACCCGATGTGCGTGCTCAGCGGCGGCTTCTCCCCCATCGTGCGCAAGCCGATCGCCGAACTCCCCTCGGGTGGAGTCGCGTTGGGCATCGGCGACGTGCTGGTCACCAACGACCCGATCAGCGGGCAGGGTTCCAACAACGCCGCACGGGCCGCCGACCTGTACCTGAACGAGATCGTCGCACACGGTGATCGCCCATTCGACGCCGCCTGGATGCAATCGGTGTTCGACGCGTTCTGGTCCCGCGCCCGACACGGCGTCAAGTTCTCCACATCGCTCCTGGGCGTCCCCCCGGAGCACGTCCAGATGTTGATGGGCGCGGGCAACACCTGCCCCGCGGTCTGCGACGCGGTCATGAGCGCCTTCGACAACCCGGTGGAATTCGAGGAGTTCATGTACGACCCGGAGAAGACGATGGCGTTCCTGACGAAGGTGGGGGCGTTGTAGGTAGCCGGTGTGTCGGGAGGGGGTGGGCCGTGTCGTGGGGGGCGGCGGGCGGGTTGGGGCGGCGGGGGTCGCGGGCGCGGCGAAGCGACGCACCGGAGTCGCGGGCGCGGCGTGCTGCTTGTTGGGCGACTTCGTCGCCGGCTCGCGAGGCACCGCTTTTTCTTTCCCCCGCTTCGCTCCTCCAAGAAAAAGCGGCCCCTCGCTCGTGACTTCGTGTCCCTCCGCTTCGCTCCGGGCCACGAAGTCGACACTTGCGGCTCCGCCGCTCTCCGCGCTTCGCGCGTCGATCACCGGGGGCGGGGGCGGGTCGGGGGGGGGGGGGGGGCCCGGGGGGGGGGGGGGGGGGGGGGGGGGGGGGGGGGGCGGCCGCCCGCGGGGGGGGTGGGGTTCGGGGGAAGTGGGGCGTGGGCGCGACGCAGCGGGACAGCGCCCTCAAAAGGGCGGCGTTGGTCGGGGGACAGCGTTGGCCGGGAAAGCGGTGGGGGCGGGTCAGGGGTTTCGGCGGGGTCGCTGGATGCGGACCTCGTGGGCGGTGGACAGGTTGGGGTAGTAGGGCAGTTCGAGGTGGCGGACGGTGGTGACGGTTACCGTCGCGTCGTTGCTCCACAGCACGGGAATACCGAAGTCGACCGTGCCGTCGCGGCGGGTGAGGCCGAAGTGCTTGAGGGTGTGGCCGTCGGAGCGGACCTCGGCGGTGACCCAGGCGCCGGCGACCGGGTTGCCACTCGTGCCGGTGACCTCGGCGGTCGCGGTGGCCCACCACGGGCCCTGGCCGTCGGGGCGGCCGAGTTCGCTCGCCTTGCCGGTGACGGACGTCACGGACAGGCCCGGCCTCGAGTTCGCCGGGGTGGACATCGGGAGCGATCGGGCTTCGCGGTCAGGGCGCATGGGGTGGCTCTCCAGGACATGGGCGATCCGTAGAGCCTGTCCGCGGTCGGCGTGCACGGTTCGACGCCAGGGTGGTCGGCGGGTGAACGCAGCCGCAACATTGGTTCGGACCCGTTATCGGTTCTTGATACGACAGGGAATGGGTCGACGCTCCCCGAGGCTCTCGCTGCTGCTCGACGGCACCACCACCAGAGCCGGCCGTGCTACGCCCCGCCCGGAGGCCAAGGAAGCAACGAATCCACCCAACAACCCGCCACCCCCGGCGCGTCAGCGCCCCCGACCGCGCCCACCCGGTGATCGACGCGCGAAGCGCGGAGAGCGGCGGAGCCGCAACCTTGGACGGTGTGACCCGGAGGGAAGCGGAGGAAAGAAAAAGTGGTGCCTCGCGAGCCGGCGACGAAGTCGCCCGACAAAAAAGCCCGACCCGAGAGTTTTCGCTCTCGGGTCGGGATGCCGGTCGTGCCCCGGGTGGGGGTGGGGACACGAGCAGCCGGGGATGCGAGATCCCCAAACGGCTACAGACCCTGGGGGGGATTGGGCTGCGCCTGGGCCATTCGGAAAGGGGGGAGTCCCGTTGGTTCCGAATGGACCGTCGTTCTGAAGGCTAGTGAAAACCGTGGCCGAAGAACACCTGTCGACCCAACCGGATTCGGCCCGAGACGAGGGTTTAAGGCCCACTTAAGGGTTGATCAAGGTCGAGGTGCCGGGCGGCACACGCATGGCGACTCACAGTGAGAAGATCTCCATGGCCGAGCCTCCTCTCCGCACACCCGACCAGGGACCGAACCGAGCACGATCCCGGCACGAACCGAGCCCGGACCGGATTTCGAACCGGGGCTCCACCCATCACCCGAACCGAACAACGAACCAGTCGGAAGGCCCGCCCCACCCTGCCCACCTCACCCGACCCCCATCCGTCGCCGACCGCGACCGCCCTTGCCCGCCCGCCGACTCCGCCGGACGACCGCCTCGGTACGCCCACCACCCAGTCGCACGCTGATCTCGGCGCCACCCAGCACCGACCGCCCCAACCCGACCTCCCCACCCGTGGCCTCGGCAAGGCGCCGGACGATGTCCAGCCCCAGTCCCGTGGAGCCGTCGCCGCCCTGCCCGTGTCCGCGTCGCAGCGCACTCTCCGGATCGGCGATCCCCGGGCCGCCGTCCGCCACGAGCAGGATCACCGCGTCCCGACCCGAGTGCAGGGTGACCGAGAACGGCACGCCCTCCTCGGTGTGCCGGAACACGTTGCCCAGCATCGCGTCGAGCCCGGCCGCCAGGTCACCCCGTGGCACCGGGACCCGCACCGGCTGGTCCGCGCCCACCAGTTGCCACGGTCGGTCCTCGTCCTCGGCCAGCGCCGACCAGAAGTCCATCCGCTCGCGCAGCACTTCGGCCGCATCGCAGCCCACCGCCTCGATGCTCGCGCTCGATCGCCGCGCCGTTCGGATCAGTTCGTCGACCTCGCGCTCCAATTGCGCCACCGCGTTCCGGGTCTGCTCGGCCACCGGGTCCTCGCCCAGCGCCGCCGCGTTCAGCCGCAGCGCAGTCAGCGGCGTGCGCAGCCGATGCGACAGGTCGGCGGCCATCTCCCGCTCGTTGGCCAGCAGTTGCTCCACCCGATCCGCCATCGTGTTGAACGACGTGGCGGCCTCCTGAAGTTCGGAGGGGCCCTGCGGCGCGATCCTGGCCGCCAGGTCACCGGTACCCAGCGCACGGGCCGCCGAGGCCAGGCCCCGCGCCGAACGCACCACCTGCGCGCCGAGCCGGTCCGCGACCACCACGGAGCCGCCGACCAGGACCACCGCCACGCCGGTGAGCACCATCCAGGCGGTATTGACGCCGTGTTCCAGATCGCCGTCCGGGACGTACACCTCGATCACGGTGATCCGCCCCTGGTCCAACAGCAGCGGTTGCAACAACGCCCATCCGCCGCCCGCCCGGACCCGGAACGAACGGGCCGACTCGCGCGCGGTGGCCACGCTGTGCTCGCTCGCCCGCGGGCGTCCCAGCACTGAACCGTCCGGCAGATGGATCGCGATCCGGCCGCTGGAACCGGCCGGCACACTCGCGATCGCCGGCTCCAACGTCGCCCGGTCGGTGGTGATCACCAGCGCCGGCTGCAACGCGGCGGCCTGCCGCTCGGCGTCCGTGAAGGTACGGTCCGCGGCGATCTCCCGGATCACCAGGACCAGCGGAATCAGGAAGGCCAACGCGACCATCGTGGTGACCGCCAGCGAGACCCGCACCAGCGTGCCCCGCACCCCCTTGGGCGCCCGGGGCGGCTTGCCCTCCCGGCCTCCCGAAGCCTGCGTCCGGCCGGCCGTACGCGCGTCCGCCGACCCGTCCCCGGCGGACGCGGCCTCCGCGCCCGAGCCGGGCCTCACGCCGGCGGCTCCAGTTTCACCCCGACACCCCGCACGGTATGCAGATACCTCGGCTCCCGCGCCTTCTCGCCGAGCTTGCGCCGCAGCCAGGACAGGTGCACGTCGATGGTCTGGTCGTCACCGTACGACTGGCCCCACACCTCGGCGAGAATCTCCCGCCGCGGCACCACCGTCCCGGCCCGTGCTGCCAGGAACGCCAACAGGTCGAACTCGCGCCGGGTCAGCTCCAGCTCCCGGCCGTCCAGGTGTGCCTCACGGCGCCTGGTGTCGATCGACAGCCCGTCGACGGTGAACACATCCGGGGTGGTCCGCCCGCGCGCGCGACGCAGCACCGCCGACATGCGCGCGCCCAGGTGTTCGCCGGAGAACGGCTTCGTCACGTAGTCGTCGGCGCCCGCGTTGAGCAGCCTGACCACCTCGGCCTCGTCGTCCCGGGCGGTCGCGATTATCACCGGCACGTCGGATATGCCGCGCAACATCTTCAATGCCTCGGAACCGTCCAAATCCGGCAAACCAAGGTCGAGGATGACCACATCGAAGGGGTATTGGGCGACTTCGCGCAACGCTTCGAGAGCCGTTCCGACGCTGCGAACGGCGTGTGAGGACGACGTGAGATAGCGGATCAGCGCCGAACGTACGAATTGGTCGTCCTCGACCACGAGCACCTGTGCCATGGTTCGGAACCGTACCCGTACTCTCCGATCCGGCCGGCCCGGGAGGCGAACACCGGGGTCGGGACAGAGGCTGGAGGACAGGGCTCGTGCGGAGAACCATCACATCGATCTCGGTGTGGCTCGCGGTCACCGCGATGGCCGTCGCGCTGTCCTGGTGGGGTGTGCGCAGCGTGTTGCGCGACACCGTGTTCGAGCCGCCGCAGGCACCGACCCTGGTCGCCGGGGACGAACCGCCGCCGACGATGAGCCCTACGCCGCCGGTCGCACCGCCGACCAGCGAGGCGCCCGACCTGATCTCCGCCATCAACCGCACGCCGCCGCCGACCTCGGCGTCCGCGACTTCGTCCGCGTCCTCCGCGCCGCCGTCGCCGAAGACCGCGACGACGCCGGCCGTACCGCCGGCGCAGCTTCGGGAGGACCCGCCGGCTCCCGCGGTGCAGAGTTTCGAGGTGCGCGGAGGGCGGGCCTCGTTCCGGTATCAGGCCAACAGCGTGACCCTGATCGCCGCGACGCCGAACCCCGGGTGGGCGGTGAAGGTGTGGCCCGGCGACAAGTGGATCCGGGTGGACTTCGTCAGCAACCGGCGGACCTCGTCCGTGTTCGTGGTGTGGAACGGACACCAGCCGATCGCGTCGACCTACGAGGGCTGAGCGGTGGCGAGGCGCGGAGCCGGCCCGGAGCCGGTCGCCCGCGCTACCGGATCTTCCCGGCCCTTGCGAACTCGGCCACCAGCCCCTTGTCGAAGGCCGGCAGATCGTCCGGCTTGCGGCTGGTGATCAGTGTGTTGGTGCCCGCCGTACACACCACCACCGCCTCGTCGACCCAGGTCGCGCCCGCGTTCTCCAGGTCTGTGCGCAGGCTCGGCCACGAGGTGAGTTGCCGCCCGCGCACGACGTCGGCCTCCACCAGGGTCCACAGCGCGTGGCAGATCGCCGCGACCGGCTTGCCCTCGACGAAGAACCGCCGGATGAACTCCACGGCCTTGGGCTGGGTACGCAGAAAGTCCGGGTTGGCCAACCCGCCGGGCAGGACGAGCGCGTCGAAGTCGCCGGATCCCACCGCGTCGATCCCGGCGTCCACGTGGAATGCGTCGGCCCGGTCGAGATGATCGAAGCCCCGGGCCTCGCCGGCCTTGGTGGAGATCAGTTTCGGCGAGCCGCCGGCCCGTTCCACGGCCTGCCACGGCTCGGTCAGCTCCACCTGCTCGAAGCCCTCGGGGGCGACGAGAAAGGCCACGGTCAGACCCTGAAGCTCGGATGCCATGCGGGCACGTCCCTCCCTGCGGTACGGCGGCAACGGTTGCCTCGTGTCCGCCTGCCCGACCGCCCCACCGACAAACACCACACGTCCCGGGGCCGGCCCGGCCGTCGAGGCCCACCACCTCCACAGCCGAGCGCACCCGCGCCGGCCGGCCCGTCCGGCGTTCGAGGACACCGTCCATCCGTCGGCCGACCGGGGCTACAGGTCCTCCAGCACCTCGGCCGCGGTCGTCCGCAGACCCCGGGCGGCCCGGGTCGCGGTGTTGTATGCCTCGTCACCGCGCCCGTCGGTGAACGCGTTGGCCGCCTGGATCAGGCCCTGGGCGCCCTTGAGCACGTCGACCGCCGCCGCGAGCAGCGCCTCGCCGCGCGCATCCTGGCCCGCCTCGCCCGCCAGCTGGGCGAGTTGCCGGGTGAGCACGGTCAGCCGCATGTCCACGCCCCGGGCGCCGGACAGCGGGGCCGGTCGCGGATCGCGGACGGTCGGCACTCCGTGGCGCGGAGTCGGCGCGCCCTCGGGTGTCCCGCACAGCGGACACGTCTCGCCGAGCGCGAGCAGACCGCGCTCCGGGTGCCTGGGGCACGGCGCCGAGCGCGGGCGCGCGTCCGCCGCGTCCCGGGCCCGGCCGCGCCGCCGCCGGTTCTCGCAGAACAGGCACTTGTCCCGGGCGTCCTCGTCGACCGGGCCGTACGGGTGCTCATTGCACAGCGTGGTCGGCGTGGGAGCGGCCAGCCGGCCCAGGATCAGGCGCGTGTTCGCCAGTTGTTCGGCGATCGCGTCGTACGCCTCGGGCGGGCTGGTGTTGCTCAGGAGGTCGACCATCTCCATCAGGTTCTTGGTCGAGAGGACGAGTGCCTTCGTATCAGGTGCCACGCCTATGGACTGTAAATGATCGGCGTACCTTCGATGGTCGGCGGACTCTGGGTGATCGGCGGGCTCCGCACGATCAGGACTTCGAGGGTCCGCGGCCCGTGCACCCCCTCGACCCGGTCCAGTTCGATGTCGCTGGTCGCGGACGGGCCGGAGATCCAGGTCAGCGGCCGGCCCGGGACCAGCCGCTCCAGCGCCTGCGGCACGGAGGCGACCACGTGCTCGGCCCGGACCACGCACAGGTGCCAATCCGGCACCAGGGTCAACGCCCGGCGCCCCTGCCCCGGTCCCGCGTCGAGCACGATCGTGCCGGTCTCGGCGATCGCGACGGCGGAACCGGTGAGTACACCGTCGACGGCGTCCAGCTCGGCGATTGTGAGATGAGGGGCGGCCAACTCAGGCCTGTTATTAATAGGATCATCCGACAAGTCGCCCATCAATCCGTGCACCCAGCCGTCCGGTACACACGTCGCAGCCTTGAGCCCTGCGGTCCACGCCGGCGGCAGCCCGGCCGGGGTCACCAGGCGACGCGCCCCGCGCCGTTCGACCGCCTCGGCGATCGCGTCCGCGAGCCCGCTCTCGGCGACCTCGTGCACGACCGCCCGATAGTCGCGCAGATGCTCCGCGAACAGTTCGAGCACACCCTCGACCACATGCGCTCGCGCGTAGTCGCGCGGGACCGGGAACACCTCGTCCCTCGGCACATCCGTCAGGGCCCGCCGCACCCGGTTCAGGATCACCTCGCGCGAACTCATCGCCCCTCCCCCTCGGTCTCGTCCGCCTCGACGACCGCAGCCGCGGCCGCCGGACCTGTCGGGCGTACATCCGCCTGCGACGCACCCGCGGGCCCGCTCCGCTCCCGCACCCACCAGTCCCGGAACGACTCCGCCGGCACCGCCGGGATCGACCGGCTGTCCGTCCAGGCCGCGCCCGGGCCGGGCGCCCGCTTGGGGATCAGCTTGCGCGAGCGCGCGGCGACCCGCTGTACCCGGCGCAGTCGCCCGGGATCGTCGAGCACCCACTCGGCCACCCGCATCGCCGCCTTCTCCGCGCGGTGACCGCCGCCCTCGACCACCTGCTCGCGCAGATGCACCAGCACCTCGGGGATGTCGATCGCGACCGGGCACACCTCGTAGCAGGCACCGCACAGAGAGGACGCGTACGGCAGCGACGCGGTCTGCGCGTCCACCTTCGCGGTCGCAACGCCGCCCAGCTGCGGCACCAGGATCGCGCCGATCGGACCGGGGTACACCGACCCGTACGCGTGTCCGCCGGTGCGCTCGTACACCGGACACACGTTCAGGCAGGCCGAGCAGCGGATACAGCGAAGCGCCTGCCGGCCGGTTCGATCCGCCAGCACGTCGGTCCGGCCGTTGTCGAGCAGCACCAGGTGAAAGGCCTGCGGGCCGTCGCCGGGTGTGACCCCCGTCCACATCGAGGTGTAGGGGTTCATCCGCTCGCCGGTCGAACTCCTCGGCAGCAATTGCAGGAACACCTCCAGATCGGCCCAGGTCGGCACCACCTTCTCGATCCCGACCACCGAGATGAGCGTCTCGGGCAGGGTCAGGCACATCCGCCCGTTGCCCTCCGACTCGACCACCACGAGCGTGCCGGTCTCGGCGACGACGAAGTTGGCGCCGGAGACCGCGACCTTCGCGGACAGGAAACGCTCGCGCAGGTGTCGCCGCGCGGCCTCGGCCAGCGCGGCCGGCTCGTCGGTCAGGCCGGCCGGTGCCGGCACCCCCCATTCGCCCATCTCGCGGACGAAGATCTCCCGGATCTCGGCCCGATTGCGGTGGATGGCGGGCACCAGGATGTGCGACGGCAGATCCTCGCCCAGTTGCACGATCAGCTCGGCCAGATCGGTCTCGTAGGCCCGGATGCCCTCGGCGGCGAGCGCCTCGTTGAGCCCGATCTCCTGGGTGACCATCGACTTGACCTTGACCACCTCGGTCTCGCCGGTGGCCCGGACCAGGTCGGCGACGATCCGGTTCGCCTCGACGGCGTCGGCGGCCCAGTGCACGGTGCCGCCGGCGGCGGTGACCGCCGCCTCGACCGCGAGCAGATGTTCGTCGAGCCGGCGCAGCGTGCGGTCCTTGATCGCCGCGCCGGCCGCGCGCAGTTCGGCCCAGTCGGCGAGTTCGTCCACCACCAGGGCCCGCTTGTCTCGGATTGTATGGGTGGCTTTGCGCAGATTGTGCCGCAGTTGGGCATCGCCGACCGCGGCCCGGGCGGCCTGCGGGAACGGAGGCATGCCGACGAAGGTTGCGCCCGTCGGCGGAACGGCCTTGCTCATGCCGGCTCCTTCTCGGTGGAGGCCAGGATTTCCGCGAGGTGCAGGACCCGCATCCCGGTGCGCTGACGGTCCATCAGGCCGCCGATGTGCATCAGGCACGAGTTGTCCGCCGCGCACAACACCTCGGCTCCGGTACCAGCCGCGTGCCGGACCTTGTCGGCGCCCATCGCGGTGGACACGTCCGGGTTCTTGACCGCGAAGGTGCCGCCGAAGCCGCAGCACTCCTGTTCGCCGGGCAAGCCGAGCAGTTCCAGGCCGCGTACCTCGCGCAGCAGCGCGGTCGGCCGGTCGCCGAGCTTCATCAGACGCCGCGAGTGGCACGTGGGGTGATAGGCGACCTTGTGCGGGAAGTAGGCGCCGACGTCGGTGACGCCGAGCACGTCGACGATGAACTCGGTGAGGTCGTACACCTTCGGAACCACCGCCGCGACGTCGGCCGCGAGGGTGGGGTCCTGGGCTCGGGCGGCGGCGCGCGGGTGGTTGTCCCGGATCATCGCCCCGCACGACCCGGACGGGGTGACCACCGCGTCGTAGCCCGCGAAGGTGTCCGCGAACCGGCGGACCATCGGCTCGATCCGCGGGCCGTAGCCGGTGTTCCAGTGCATCTGTCCGCAGCAGGTCTGGGCAAGCGGGAAGTCGACCTCGCAGCCCAATCGCTCCAGGAGGCGGACGACGGCCCGACCCGTGCGGGGGTACAGGGTGTCGTTCACACAGGTGATGAACAGCCCGACGCGCATGCGGGCGGCCTCCTCGCGGTTGGCGGGTCCGGATCGGGATGGATCAGGTTGAATGGTGACTGTTTGTCTTGATTCTCTTGGTTGTCTTGTTGCTTTTGGTTTCTTTGGTTGCTTGGTTGCCGGTGGTTCTGTCGGTTGCTGTCGGCCGGCGTGGCTCGGCGTCCTCGGATCCGACGTGTCCGACCCCGGATCGTGTGGTCTGACCACACTGTGGTGTGCACACGCTAAGGGCATGTCATGCTGTGCCACAAGACGCGGGCGTCGGCCCGCGCCCGGAATCGCGCCCGAGGAGCCCCTGTGAACGACGGCCCGGACTGGCGCCCGGTCAAGCGCGTGCGCGCGTTCGAGGAAGTCGTCGCGCAGATCGAGGAGCAGATCGCGACCGGCCGGCTGCGGGCGGGCGACAAGCTCCCGGGCGAGCGCGCACTCGCCGCCGCACTCGGGGTCAGCCGCCCGTCCGTGCGCGAGGCGATGCGGGTCCTGGAAGCCATGGGCGTCCTGGTCGCCAACACCGGCAGCGGCCCCGAGGCGGGCGCGATCCTGGCCGGATCGGCGGGCCCGGCGCTGACCGGTGTACTGGGACTGCACTTGGGCCTGGCCAACTTCGCGGTGGACGACGTGGTCGAGACCCGGCTGTTGATCGAGTCCTGGGCGGTCGAGGCCGCCGCACGGCACGCGAGCGAGGCCGACCTCGACCGGCTGCGCGCGATCGTGGCCGCGATGGACGCGCCGGATGTGTCAACGGAGCAATTCAACGAGCAGGACACCGAGTTCCACACGGCGATCGCCGAGTTGTCCGGCAATGCACTGGTCGCCACGTTCATGCGCGCGCTGCGCGACACGGTACGTCGGCACCAGCAGCGCGCGGTGGCCGAACTGGGCCCGGACACCGGGGCGTTGCGCGCGGATCACCGGGCGATCCTGGCCGCGATCGAGGCCCGCGACCCGCGCGCGGCGGCCGAGGCTCTGGCCACCCACCTGCGCCGCGCCTATCCGCAGGTGACTCGGGGGCGGGGGCGCTGACGCGCCGTGGGGGCGATGACCGGGGTGGGGCCGCATCGGGGGGCGGTGGCGCGGCTCGGGGGCCGGTGGGGCTAGCTGACGGATCGTCATTTGGCTTGTGGGGCACGGGGATCCGTGCGGGTGACCCCGGCTCCCGGTGAAATTCCGGCGGTCTTTAGGCCAGTCGAGGGTAAACCTTGAAACGCTCTGGCAACCCACCGCGTTCGCCCGGCATACTGCGCGGCAACGTACAGCGCAGGAGGTCGCGAGGATGCTCGGGCACGACCGGATCGACGCGGAAACGTACCATCGGGACATCGTCCCGGGATTGCTCATCGGTGAGCCCGGCAGACGGGCCGAGGCGGGCCTGCGGGGGCTCGACCCGCTCGGCATGCGGATCGGCGAGGGCGCGTGGACGTATCGTGCGCACGACTCCCGGCTGCGGATCGTGGAGGGGATCGACCAGGACGCCACGTGCGTGGTGCGACTGTCCCCCGACGCGTGGACCGACCTGGTCACCCTGCTGCGCACCGCGGCGGCGCTCGCCATCGCGGGCGAGGTGCACACCGAACGCGGCAGTGTGCACGACCTGTTCCGCTGGGAGCCAGTGCTGCGAGCGCTCTATCAGGGCATCGAGATCCATCTCCCGCACGGCAAGGAAGTGTTCGATCGGCACGGTCGATCGGTGGACCCGGCTGCCGAACTGACACTCGATCACTCGGATCGCGAACTCGCCGACCATTTCGAGGCGACCGGGGTGATGCGGGTGCGCGGGGTGTTCTCCGCCGCCGAGATCGCCGTGTTCGAGGCCGAGGTGGATCGGCTCGCCGCCGCTGCCCGGCCGGACGACGACCGGTCCTGGTGGGCGGAGCGCGAGAGCGGCGAGCAGGTGTTGTGCCGGATCGTCTACGCGAGCGAGCGCTCGGCGCCGATCGGCGCGCTGGCCCACGACCCGCGCCTGGTCCGGCTGGCCACGCTGGTGCACGAGGATCTCGTGGCGTCGACGGACCGGATGGAGGGGATCTCGGTCCTGCTCAAGCCGCCCGGTCGACTCAAGGGCCTGGCGAACATCCCGTGGCACACCGATTGCGGGCTCGGCGGCCATCACATCATGTGCCCGTCGGTGGCCATCGGCATCCAACTGACCGGCTCCTCCGCCGAGAACGGCTACCTGGAGGCGATCCCGGGCTCACAGGGCCGCACCTGCCCGCAGCCGAGCGCCGCCGACCTGGCCGAACTGCCGCACCTGACGGTGCCCACCGATCCGGGCGACGTGACGGTGCACATGACGGACGTGCTGCACGCCTCCCCCGCGCCCGCGGGCGAGGGCGGGCGACGCACGATGTACGTCACCTTCCATCCGCCGACTCTGTTCGAGCAGGTCGGTCCGGGCGAGGCGGTCAACGACCTGATCCGCAGTCGCAGCGCGGGCGAATTGGAGGCCGGGCTGGGGCGTTGAGCCCGACGGCCGGGCCCGGCCGCGGTCGGATTCGCGGCGGCCCGCGCTCAGCGGCGCGGCGCGGCGGGGACGGCCGCGGCTTCCACACTGAGGATGCGGTCCAAGTGGGTGATCCGCAGCACACGTGCGGGCTGCGGGCCGACACCGCACACCACGATGTCGCCGTCGCGGTCGCGCAGTCGGCGGTAGCCGTACACCAGGCTGCCCAGGCCGGACGAGTCGATGAACGGCACGCCCGAGAGGTCGATCCGCAGGCTGCGTGCGCCCTCGTCGACGAGGCGGTCCACCGCCTGCCGGAATACCGGCGCGGCCGTCATGTCCATGTCGCCCTGCACGGAGACCGTGCCACCGAGGTCGGGTTCCATCGCGGTGTGCACGACGCACGGCTTGGCCGAGAACGATGTGTGATCGACGTCGTCCGGTGGGAGATCGTCAAGGCTCATGGGAGCACTCCACCTGATCAAGTGTCGGTTCGGTCGCGCGGTGCGCGACCGCTCGGTACGGTTCGCACGTCTCGGGAGAAAACTCCGCATCCCTCCCGGAAACGACACAACCGCATCGGCACCCTACTCGTCGCGTCGGCCCCTCGTGGACCGTCTTCCCCTATAGGTGTGATTCCGGCGGAACCCACACCCGGGCGACGTTTGCGGTCGTACCTTGAAGGTTGCGCGAGCGCCGGCGCGAGCCGGTTCGAAACGCACGGACGCAAGGGATTCCGTAGACCATGACCGGACAACACCCCTCCGGCGACGAGCGGGGCAGCAACACGCAGGAGCCGGCCGCCGAGCGGCGGACCAACGGCTTCAAGCCGCCACGTGTCCCGGACGAGCCCGCGCCGCCCGCGTGGTCGCTCGGCGAGGTGCTCGAACACGGCGACACCGGCGTGGTCGTCTTCACGCCCGAGGGCACCGTGTGCTACCTCAACGCGGCGGCGGGGCGGCTGCTGCCGGATTGCGCCGTGGGCACGGCCCATCCGACGTTGCCCGCGACCGGTACCACCTGGCAGGGCGAGGTCTTCGACCGGCGCGTGCGCGGTCGGCGGGCGGTACTGGGCGACGGCCACTACGCGTGGTACATCCAGGACACCACCGCCGAACGACGGCGCGAGGACGCGCTGTTGGCCGAGCGCAGGCGCAAGGTCTTCCTCGCCGAGGCCGGTCGCCTGTTGTCCGCGACCACCCATCCGCGCCGACTCACCGATCTGGTGACCACGTTACCGGCACGCGAACTGGCCGACTGGGTGGCACTGTCCGTGCCGAGTATGGAGGACGGCCGGCTGCGCACCACGTACGCACCCGCCACCGGCGCCCCGATCGCCCGGGTGACCACTGGTCTGGGGGCCGCGTGGACCGCGCCGGCAGGGGTCGGCCGGGTGCTGCGCACCCGACGGCAGGAGCTGCACCCGCTGATGGACCAGGCATTGCTCGCCCGGCTGGTGCCGGACGAGGCGGTCGCGGATCTGGTCGCGGTGGATGCCTGTTGCGCGCTGGTGGTTCCGGTGTACACCGACGACGACGCGCCCTCCGTACTGACGTTCGTGCGCTCGGCGACCTCGGACCCGTTCACCGAGGAGGAGATCTCGCTCGCCGTCGACTACGCCGAGCGGGTGGGCGTCGCGCTGCGCACCTCGCGGTTGTACGTCGAACAGGACCGGCGCACCATGTTGTTGGCCCAGGCGCTCGTACCCGGCCCGCTGCCGGAGGTGCCCGGCGCGCGGATCGCCGCACGCTATCGGCCCGTCGCGCTGACCGACGGTCTCGGTGGCGACTTCTACGCCGTGCACCCGACCCCGATCGACGGCACCTGGGCGTTCTCGGTCGGCGACGTGTGCGGACGGGGCACGCCGGTGGGCATGTTCAGCTCACGGTCGCTGCTGATCCTGCGCACCGCGGCGAACGCCGGCTGCGCGCCCGCGCAGCGCATGGCACTCCTGGACGCGGAGTTGACCCTCGGCGACCCTTCCCTCGTGCTCACCGCGATCACCGGCGACTGCTCGGTGCATCCCGACGGTTCGGCGCTGATCCGGCTGACCTGCGCCGGGCATCCACCGCCGCTGTGGATGGATCCGGCGGGTCGGGTACAGGCGATGGAGTTCACCGACCCACTCGTCGCGGGCATCCCGGGTACCGTGTTCGGCGAGCGGGAGTTGGCGCTGGCGCCGGGCTCGACGCTGCTCCTGTACAGCGACGGGGTCACCGAGGCGCGCGACGCGGACGGCGAGGCATACGGCGTACAGGCGCTGCGGCACGACCTGGCGTCCTGCGCGGGCATGCCGGTGGACGCGCTCGTGGAACGCCTGGAACAGCGGCTGATGGTGCGTCTGGGGGACGCCCCGGTCGTGGACGACGTGGTCCTGCTGGCCATTCACATCCCCTACCGGGACGACGACGAGGCTCTGCCGACTCTGGTCGAGCTCGACTGCCCGGTTCCCGA
Source organism: Embleya sp. NPDC005575 (assembly GCF_040605455.1). Taxonomy (NCBI): domain Bacteria; kingdom Bacillati; phylum Actinomycetota; class Actinomycetes; order Kitasatosporales; family Streptomycetaceae; genus Embleya; species Embleya sp. NPDC005575. Next base: position 58,465 of record NZ_JBEXCV010000010.1, read on the forward strand.
CGAACATCCGGACGGCGCATGACGCACGTGGTCTCCGACGAACTCGACCTGTTCCTCGCGCACATCGGGCGGGCGGAGGAGGTCGAGGCACTGACCCTGGTCCGAAACCTGCTCGGCAAGGGCGTGCCCGGCGACCGGGTATTGACCGACCTGGTGATCCCGGCGCTGCGCACGGTGGGCGAGCGGTGGGCCACCGGCGAGTGGACCGTGGCGCGCGAACACGGCGCCTCGCACGTCACCGGTCGTGTGGTGCACCTGATCGCGGACGCGACGCCGCGGCCACGCTCCGCGTCCCGGGTCGTGGTCTGCTGCGCGCAGGGCGACTGGCACGGGCTGGCGTCCACGATCCTGGCCGCGCTGTTACGGGGACGCGGCATCGAGGCAATGGTCCTACCGCCGGGCACCGGCACGGGCGAACTGGCCCGGATATTGCCCGACGCGGAGGCGGATTCGGTCGCGATCGGCTGCATGGTCTCCACCGCGCTGCCGGGCGCGCGGGCGATGGTCGAGGTGGCCCGGCGGGTCGGCGTACCGGTTCTGGTCGGCGGCCCGGGCTTCGGTCCGGACGGCCGGTGGGCGGGCGTGGTGGGCGCGAACGGCTGGGCGCAGGACGCCCGGCAGGCCGCCGACATGCTGGCGGGCCCGGACTGGCCCACGATCACCACCCCGGCACCTCGGCTGCGCCACCTCCCGGACGCCGCCCACGACGGCGTCGGTCTGTTGCGCACCCCACTGGTCGCGGCCGGCATGGCAGCCCTGGTCCCGATCGAGAGCGAGCGCTCGGACACCACACTGCGGGACGGGCTGGTGACCGCCGTCGACGCTCTCGCGGTTTCGCTCTTCCTCGACGACCACGTCCTCTTCGTCGACTTCACCCGGTGGTTCGCCGACGTCCTGGGCCACCGCCACGTCCCGAGGCAGGCCCTCGCCGCGGCGTACCGCGCCTTCGCCGCCCGTTTGGCGCACGTGCCGGGGGCGGGCGCCACGCTGAGGGTGGCGGGGGCGGTGCTGTAGCGGACCCGGGTCGGGGTTGGGCCGGGTGTCCCGCAACGGATCAGCCCGCGGCGCTCAGGTCCTCGTCCGTCGGGGTGTCGTCACACAGGGCCTCGTCCAGGTCCGGGTGCACGTCGAAGAGGCGGCGCAGGCCGAGGGCGGTGAAGACGCGGTTGACGTGGTGGTCGTTGTTGCTGGGCATGACCAGCCGCAGGGTGCCGCCGGTGGAGCGGAGCAGGCGACGGGCGGCGACCAGGGTGCCGATGCCGGTGGAGTCGAGGAATTCCACCTCGGTGAGTTCGAGGACGATCCGGTGGTCGCCGTCGGCGACCGCGCGTCTGACGTGTTCGCGCAGCTCGGGGACGACCGCGTAGTCGACCTCCCCGAGCACGTGCAGCACGGTCCAGCCCTGGAGATCGTCCTTGATCACCTGAAGAGTCACGCGCCGGCATTCCCCTCGCCCATGGTGTCCTGAGCCGCGACGCAGGATGCCCGCAACGATCGGCGACCCGTCCCCCATCGAATGCGCCGACGGATCCGGGGAGCCCCTGGACACGTGGCTCGGGAGCCGGGTGGTCGGCCCGGCCTGTGACCTACCGTAGTGGGCCCCGGGAGCCGGGGCAGTGACGATCCGGTCACGTACGGGTCTCGGTTGCAGCGTACACCGATTGCCGAAAGCCGCTCCCGGGGTACCCACTTCCCGTTGGTCGACTCACGCGGTTACACAACGTCACCTCGGGTAATCCGGCGGCAACCGTCCGGCCGGACCGGGGAAGCGCTGCTCAGCGGGTCGACCACGGCACGTCCGCGACCACCGTGCACGAGCCCGGCGCAATCTCGGTGAAGCCCGCGTCGCGCACGACGGGCCGACCGCTCGTGGTCAACGCGGGCCACGCGGCCGGCTCGGCGACCCGGACCGCGAGATCGAAGTCACGCTCCGCCCACTCCTTGCGCCCGGCGGGGCCCATGTCCAGCCACGCGAGGTGACTGCCGTGCCCCACCTGCGCCATGGCCTTGCCGGCGGTCATCTCCAGCGTCGGGTTCAGCCACAACACGGGCTGCCCGGACGCTGCTGCGGGCGGCGCTGCCGGTTCGTCCAGGTCGGTACCGGATACCTGCAACTTGGCCAGGTCCTTGGGCCATGCGTCCAGCGGGATCGGCGGGTACACCCGAACCTCCGCCGTGCGGTGGGCCACCGTGATGCCCGGCAACGTGTTAGCCCGCCGCCACTCGCCACCGCGGGCGCGCCGGACCACCTTGCGGATGCGGTGGCCCTGCCATGCCTCGACGACGTCGTGCCATTCACCGTCCGGGTCGGTGGACCTCGGGTCGGCCAGCAGGACCAGGACCGCGCGTGCGGCGGCCTCCAGGGCGTCGGTTCGGGCCGGCGGGTCGTCCTTCTCGATGTGCGCCACGAGGGGGAGGACGTATTCGATGGTGCTCACGGGTCGATGATGCCTTGCTCGTGGCCGCTCGGCCTCGTTGGGAGTGCCCGGTCTCGGTGCACGGTTGCCGTTGGGCGTTGGTCGGTTTGGGGATTGCGCCGGCCCGCCCACCCGTTGCCTCAGGTGTCGGGGCCGGGTTTTAGGGGCCGGGTTTTACGGGCCTCGGGGTGGGCCGATGGCGCCCCGAGGCCCTTGGTGGGTTCAGGCCTCCATCGCCCTTGTGGTCAGGAAGCGGGCGATGGTGCCGATGGCTTCCTGGGATTCGGGCATCGCCGGGTCGATCGCGGGCCAGGCGTGCGGGACGTCGGGGACCAGGTGGGCCTGGACCGGGACACCCGCCGTGGCGGCTCGGGCGGCGAACGCGGTGCTGTCGCCGAGCAGGGCCTCGTGGCAGGAGGCCAGGAGCAGGACCGGCGGCAGGCCGGACAGGTCGGCGAACAGCGGCGACGCCAACGGATCACCCGGGTCGTGCAGTTGCAGGTAGAGCTCGGCGGCCTCGCGCAGCGACTTCTTCGAGATCAGTTGGTCGGTGGCCGCGTTCGAATCGTACGTGGGCTTGGTCACGGTCAGGTCCAGCCACGGCGACAGCAGCACCAGGCCGGACGGCAGCGGCACCCGGGCGCCCCGGGCCGCGATGGCCAGCGCCGCCGCGAGCCCGCCGCCGGCCGAGTCGCCGCCCACGAACGGAGCCGGATGCGCGTCGCCGTTCGCGTCCACGATCGTGTCGTACACGTTCGCCACGTCGTGCAGCGCGGCCGGATACGGCGCTTCCGGCGCGAGGCGGTATTCGGCCAGTACCACCCGGGCCCGCGCGACCAGCGCGAGCCGCGAACCGATGCCCAACCAGCCCGTGGCGTCGCCCATCCGGTAACCGCCGCCGTGGAAGTAGAGCAGTGTCAGTGCCGGGTCCGGCACCTCCAGGAACGTGCACGGCACGCCGCCCACCAACTCCTGACGCACCGTCACCCCGGGTTCGGGTTCCTGGCGATACGCCGCGGTGCCGCGTCGCCGCGCGTCCAGTTCGTCCGACGCGGCACGCCCCTCGCGTACCGGCGGCAGATTCCAACCATCCAGGCTCATCCGTGCCCTCCCCAACCGAAACCCGAGTGCCCACAGGCCCGATGCCCACCTGACGGCTGCCCCGATACCGGATCTCCCACGCCCGGCACGGGATCGGCCGCCCGGGTCCGTACCCCACGATGCCGTGCCGCCGACAGCCTCCGGGAAACCCGAGTACGGATCAAGTGATTGGCCGGGTTGTGACATGGGGCCGGCGCAATTGGCCGCCGGTTGCACCGTTCGGTTCGTACCATGTGGCGCGCGGGGTCCTTCGAACCGCTCCCGGACCGGCGCCGGGGAATCGGTTGTCGCGAAGACGACAGCAGGAGGGGGGTCCGTCACATGGTGGTCCGGGTGCGTGTTCTCGGCCATGTCTGCGTAGACGGCCCCGCGGGCCGCGCCGCGGAGGATCTCCTGGGCGGCCCGCAGGCCCAGCTCGTGTTCGCCGCACTGGCACTGGGGCGCCGGCATCCGGTGCCGCGCGAGGAGTTGGCCGCCCTGCTGTGGCCCGAGCAGGCGCCCAAGTCGTGGGAGGGCGCGCTGCGCGGCGTGCTCAGTCGGGTGCGCGGCTTCCTGGGCCAGGCCGGATACGACGCCTCGTCGGTGCTGCGGCACCGGGCCGGCTGCTACGTGTTGTCTCTGCCCGAGGGCACCGAGGTCGACGTGGAGGCGGCCGAGAGCGCGCTGATCGAGGCCGAGGCGCTCGCGGTGCACGGTGCCTTCGCGCAGGCCCGATCCCGGGCACACGACGCGCACGAGATCCTCGCCCTGCCGTTTCTGCCCGGCCAGGACGGCGACTGGGTCAACGAGCGGCGCACCCGCTGGCGCTCGGCCCGGCTGCGCGCGCTCGCGGTGTCGGTGACCACCGAATTGCACCTGGGCCGGGCCGACGCGGCGGTGACCCGCGCGGGCCAACTCGTCGACCTGGATCCGTTCCGCGAGAGCAGCCACCGCCTGCTGATGACCGCGCACGCGGCCGGCGGCGACCGGGCGGCGGCGCTGCGTGCGTACGAACGATGTCGGCGCCTGTTGGCCACCGAATTGGGCGTGGGGCCGTCCCCGGAGACCGAATCGGCCTTCCTGCGCCTGCTCGGCGACGCCACGCCGCAACCGCTGCCGGTGCCCGCGCCCGCCGCGCGCTTCGCCTCGCCCGCTCCCGGCCGGGACGCCCTGCCCGCCCCGGCACCCACCCGCTCGGCGCACGACGCGTTCCCGCACGGCGCGCCGGGACCGATCGTGGGCCGCTCCGCCGAATTGCGCCTGCTGGAGGAATCCACCGGGGCCGAGGTCGGCTCGCGCGTGGTGCTGGTCAGCGGCGACGCCGGAATCGGCAAATCCTTCCTGTTGAGCGAGTTCGCCACCCGCGCCGGCCACAACGCGCTGGTGCTGACCGGCCGCAGCGACGAGGGCGTGGCGGCGCCGTTCCAACCCTTCGTGACCATGCTGCGCGCGCACCTCGCCGACGTCGCGGCCGAGGAGTTGCGCGAGCGGGTCGGCGACCTCGGCGGCGAGTTGCACCGACTGCTGCCCGAACTGCCCTTGGAACCGGCCGGCCTGACCCAGCCTCAGGGGCCGCCCGACTCGAACACCGAGCGCTACCGGCTGTTCGAGGCGGTCGCCGGAGTGTTCCGGCACGCGGCCGGCAGGGGTGGTTTGGTACTGCTGCTCGACGACGTGCACTGGTCCTCGACCTCGACCATGCTGATGCTGCGCCATGTGGCCCGGGCGCTGGTCGGCACCCGCGCGGTGCTGGTGCTCGCCTACCGCGACACCGGGCTCGGCTCGGTCCACCCGATGACCAGGCTGATCGCCGACCTCTACCGCGACCTGCATCCACTGCACGTGCCGCTGGGCGGCCTGGACGTGGCGGCTTTGGTCGAACTCGCGCACGTGCTGGCCGGCCCGCTGCCACCGCGCGCGGAAGGCGTCCGGGCCCACGTCCTGCGCGAACTCAGCGACGGCAATCCGTTGTTGGCCACCGAACTGCTGCGCCAATGGGCGGATGTCAGCGACTGGTCGGCGCTGGGCAAGAGCGTGCCCGCGGACGTCCCGCGCCGAGTGCGCAACGTGCTGCGCCAGCGGCTTCTGGGCCTGCCGCAGTCCACCCTGGAGGCGCTCACCGTGGCCGCCGTGGTCGGCCCGGCCTTCGATATCGACCTGGTCGCCGCCGTACACCCGGGCGGGTTCGACACCGTCGTGGACGCCCTCGACGATGCCGAGCGTGCCCATGTGGTGCGGGCCGAGGAGACCGATCGCCCGGGCCGCTTCACCTTCGTCCACGCCCTGGTCCGCTCCACGCTCTACCAGGAACTGCCCACCGCACGCCGGCTGCAACTGCACCGCAAGGTCGGCCTGGCCCTGGAGGCACGCGGCGACCGGGACGCGCATCTGCCCGAACTGGCCCACCACTTCCGACTGGCCTGCCGATTCGGCGAGGCCCGCCGCGCCCTGGACTACGCCTGGCGCGCGGGCGACGAGGCGCGCGACGGCGGCGCGTTCGAGGTCGCCGCCGAACACTACCGGCAGGCCCTGGAGGTGCTGCCGATGGTGGCCGATCCGGCCCCGGAGACCCGCTGCGACCTGCTGCTCTCGCGGGGCGCCGCACTGGACCGGTGCGGCGACCGGCGCTGCCGGGAGGTGCTGCGCCGGGCCGCCGAGGAGGCCCGGGCGTTGTCCGACCCGCGCCGGCTGGGCCGAGTCGCGCTCGCCATGGTGCGCCTGGGGCAGGTCTACCAGGTGGGCGTGGATCTGGAGTTGGTCGCGCTGCTGCGCGAGGCGCTGGCGGCACTGCCGATCGCCTCCGGCCTGCCCGCGGACATCGCACTGCGCTCGCTGTTGCTGGCCGCGCTCGCGGTGGCGCTCACCTTCGGGCACGACCGCGAGGCGCGGCTGACCATGCTCTACGAAGCACTGGACGCGGCCCGCGAATCGGGCTCGCACGATGCGCTGGCACAGGGCCTGGAAGCACACCACCTGGCCGCCTCCGGCCCGGATCTGGTCGAGGAACGGCTGCGGATGAGCGGCGAGTTGACCGTGCTCTCCGGACTGACTGGTGATCAGGAGTCGCTGTTTCGCAGCCACTTGAACCAGGCCTACGACCTGGTGGTGCGCGGCTCGATCCCGGCCGCCGAGCGCGAGTACGCGCAGGCGCAGCGGGTGGCCCGGCGGCTGCGGCATCCGTGGTTCACCTGGGAGGTGCTGATCTACCGCTGCGGCCTGGAACTGCTGCGCGGGCGGACCGCGCGCGCGGCCGACGTATTGGCCGACGCGCTGCGGCTGGCCCGGCGATCGGGGCTGCCGCGCGAGGCGGTGCGCTCGTTCAACCTCTCGCAGATCCTGGCGGTGCGTTGGGAACAGGGCCGGTTGGGCATGATGGCGCGCCGCGCCGCGGTGGCCGCGGACTGGTCGCGGGACGTGTCCTGGTGGCGGATTCAGTCCTGCTGGGCGGCGTCCGCGTCGACCGACCCCAAGTCGGCGCGCGAGGAGTTCCACGCGTTGTGCGTGCCGGGCTTCGCGACGATCCCGGTGGACCTGCTGTGGACCGGTTCGCTGATGCGGTTGGGCGAGGTCGCGATCGAACTGGGCGATGTGGAACGCGGTCTGCTCGTGAGCGAGGCGCTGACCCCGTACGCTGAGCACCTGGACTGGACCGGCTCCTCGCTCGGCCCGGTGCGCCGGGTGCTCGGCGGGCTGGCCGCGCTCGTCGGCGACGGGGTCGCGGCCCGGGCGCAGTTCGACGCCGCGTACGCCCGGTGCGTCGAGTTGGGGCTGCCCGGACACGCCGAGCGCACGCTCGGGGACGCTGTGCGTCTGCTCGGTGAGCCGCTGGACACCGGCACCTCCTCCCTTCGCTGACTGGCTGTCACCTTGCGCTTTCGCGCTGCTCTGACGCTGTTCTGACGCTGTTTGCCTACCGTTGGTGACGGACCCGGCCGTTGCGCCGGGTGCGGAACGGGGAGGACGGGGCAATGGGGATTGCGGGCGCCGGATCGGCGGTGGCGCACGACGCCGAGCGTGGCACATTCAGTGTGTTGGGTTGGCCGGTGGTGTGCTTCGAATCGTTCCATCGGGTGGAGTTGCCGCGTCGCCTGGAGGGCGGACTGGGTGAACGGGTCGCCTGGGACGTGGCCGGCCGAGCCCCGATCGCGCTGTGCATGCCGAACGGTCAGGCGTACAGCTATGTCGAGGACCGCGGCGAAGTGCGGATCGTGCCCGGGGTGACCGCGGACGCCGCGTTGGTGGTCGAACTCGAATCCGGTGCGTGGCAGGACTACCTCTACGAACTGCGCACCAGCCGGGGACTGGTCGAATCGCACGCGGTGCGGTTCGTGCGCGGGGAGTTCGCCGACTGGGACGTATGGGAGCCCGCGATCCGCTGCATGTACTCCGGCACGCCCATCTACCACCCCGCGGCACTGGACCTGCGCGACCTCGCGGATCGTCCGATCGACCTGCACCGTGACTTCACCACCCACGACGACCCCGACGAGATGGCGCATTTCCTGCGGGCCACCGGCTACCTGGTGGTGCGTCAGGTCTTCGACGCGGACCGGGTCGAGGAGTTGGCGGGCGAGGTGGACCGGATCCGGGGCCTGTGCCGCGAGGGCGACCGGAGGTCGCTGTGGGCGGACGGGCCCGGCGGGCTGCGTGCGCCCTACCGGTTGACCTATCTGGGCATGCGCTCGCCGCGGATCGCCGCACTGGCCGACGACCCGACCGTACGCATGTTGTGCGGTCTGGCCGGCCAGGACGTGGTCGCGGTGACCGACCGCGATTCCGGACAGATCGCCGTACTCAAGGAGTTCGGCACCACGCCCGAACCCCTGTCCATCCCGGACCTGCCCTGGCACAAGGACTGCGCGCTCGGCGGTTGTCCGGTCACGTGTCCGCGCGTGCACGTGGGAATCCGGCTGGACGCGGTGAGCCAGGACAGTTCCCAGCTCTACACGCTGGCCGGCTCGTGGGGCACGGTCGCGCACGAGCTGTACACGCCGGCCCAATGGGAGCAACTCCCGGTGGTCGGAATCACCACCGAACCGGGCGACGTGACCGTACACATGGGCTGCGGCCTGCATGCGGGGCCTGCGGCGACCGGCCCGGCCCGCCGCCGCACGCTGTACGTGCAGTTCGACAATCCGCGAATCTTCGACGTCACGAACGCGTACGAGACATACGAACAGGTGATCCCGGGCTACGGGAGCGGAGACCTACTGACCATGTCGCGAATGTAGCCCCCGACGTGACCGGAGAGGCAGAGCGGAAGGGCTCACGCTGCGCGGGGGCGGCGGTCGGGCCACGACGGCCGCAGGCGCCTGGTGTGCGTGGCGCACGGGGCACGGGTGCCGCGCCGGGCTGGTCTGCGGCGCCTCCCGTCCTGCCGGCGTGCCCTCGCGATGGGGCGTGGGGCGGGACCGGGCCGGGTCTTTCGGCCGCGTAGCGGACGTGCATCCCGGCGCGGAGCGCCGGCCCGACCGCGGCTGCGGAGCAGACGCGGTCGGCTGCGGAAGGCGCTGTGGCCGGTGTGGCCCCGACCGTCGCCCCCGCGGATGGTGGGCCCGTCCTTCAGCGGTAGGTGCTGTGGTTGGTGTGACGTGGGACTGGGTGGGGGCTCGGCTCGGTAACGTGTCCGGCCTTACGGGGAGGCGTAGATGCGGCGAATCTTGGTGGTCGTGATCCTGGCGCTGGTCGGGCTGTTCGTCGGTGGCCCCGCGGTGGCCTCCGGTGGGGGCGGCAGTGGGGGCGGCAGTGGGGGCGGCAGTGTGGTTTCGGGGCCGAGTCTGATCAGGGCGACCGCCGATCCGCCGCCGGTGGCGACCGTCCCGGCGGTGGCGCGGGCGAATGCGCCGGTGAATGTGTACGGCGCGGGCGCGCGGGAGTGCACCAAACGTGGGTGGCGGGTCCAGGTGGGGGTCGCGGTCGGGGACGATCCGAACTTCTGGTCGGTGATCGCGGAGACGTCCGGCGACCGGTGGGCGGCCGGGTTCTGGCAGGACGCGCGAGCGGGCTTCCCGAACGGGACGCATCGAGTGAGCGCGGTGTGTCAGAGCGCGGACGGCACCGAGCGTGGTGCCGAGATCGGCCGGGGCACGATCGAGGTTTCCGCGGAACGCGCGGACGCGGATTCCGGATTGGCCACGCCGCCGGTGGTGCGGCAGGGCGATCCGGGCACGATGTTCCTGGTCACGCTCTCCCGTACGTGTGCCGATCCGGTGCTGCGGGTCGGGCCGAACCCGGTCGAGGTGCGTTCGGTGGCCACGCCGCCGCGACCGTTGCGGCCGAGCATGGCCAAGACCCGGATCGAGTACACGCTGCCCGCGGGCCTCGACGTCGGGTCGTACGAACTCACGGTGTCCTGCGGCGGCAGCCTGCTCGCGACCCGGCCGCTCTCGGTGTTCCCGCCCAAGGGAACCCCCGAACCGACCGAATCCTCCGACCTGGGCGACCGGTCCGCGGTCACCGACGCGGTCCCGCTGCCCTCGGACATCGCCACCGACCCGGGCGCGATCGGTCGTACCGGCCTGCTCGGCGTGGTCCTGGTGCTGCTCGTCGGGCTGCCGACCGAGCTGTTCAACAAGACCTGGGAGCACCACCAGGGCCGAATCGCCGCGTGGTGGCGCCGGCGCACGAACCGCCCGGCCGGCGCCGAACCGGGTCCGCTGTCCTGGCTGGTGGGCTCGAGTCCGTGGCATGTGAGCGGGTACGTGCTGATCACCGCCGTGTTGTCGACCGGCGTGGATCCGGGCGCCGGCTGGTCGGTGCGCAGCGGGCTGCTGGCGCTCGCGTTCCTGATCGCGATCCCGGTGATCCTGGTCGCCTACCAGTGGCCCGCGGAACGGCTCACCCGTCGGGTCACCCGGGTGCCGGCCACGTTCCGCACCGTCCCGGCCGCACTGGGCCTGGCCGTCGTGTGCACCGCGATCTCGCGCCTGGCCGGCTTCGTACCCGGCCTCGTCTTCGGCCTGGTCGCGGGCTTCGTCGCGCTGCGCGAGCGGCGGGTGGGCCGCAACCAGGACGGCCAAGCCGTGCTGGCCGGCACGCTGAGCTGCCTGGTGGTCAGCCTGCTCGCGTGGGGCGGCCTGGAACTCGTACACGACCGGGCGAGCGCGACCGACGCCGGGACGGGGTGGGTGCTGCTGGACGCGGTGGCGGCCACGGTGTTCGTACTGGGCGTGGAAACCCTGGTGTTCGGCCTGATCCCACTGCGCGGAACCGACGGCGGCCGACTGCGCGCCTGGAGCCCGATCGGGTGGGCGGTGGCGTACACGATCGTGGTGTTGTGCTTCGTCCATGTCCTGGTGCTCAACCCCGGCGGCGATGCCTCCGGGCCGGGCGGCCTGATCGCGACCCTGGTGGTGTTCGGCCTGGCCTCCCTCGGCGGCTTCGCCTTCTGGGCCTGGTTCACCTACGGCCCGGCGCCGGCGCCGGAGCAGCCACCGGCACCACTGCCGCCGATCCCGGCACCCCCCGGACCGCCGGAATTCCCGATCCCGGCACCACCGAGCGCGCCCCCGATCCCGGCACCGCCGCCGTATCCGCCGGGCCCGCCGACGGGGTTCTAGCCCGAACTTGCCTGCGGCGGTCGGCTTCCCCTGCTCTGGTCGGGGAGCCGGCCGCCGCCGGGTGTCGTTCAGAGTTCGGCGTTGAACGTGCCTTCGCGGAAGGCGGCTCGTGCGTCGGCTTGGAACCGCAGGGGTTCGCGGCCGGGTTCTCGGAGTCGCGTACGGCGAGTCCGCCTTCGGCGGAGGTCGGTGATCTCGGCGCAGTTGTTCTCGGCGCCGCCGCTCGCCGAGGACTTGCGCCAAGTGGCGGCGGAGCGGCCGTGGGCGTACAAGTCCGCCCTGGCTTCGCTCACGGGCGTCGTCCGTTCGCCCTGTCTCTGCCGAGTGCGATGGAGTCCTCCACCGGCAGGGCCGCCGCGCGGATGCGCTCGAACTCGCCGGCGATGGTTTGGACAAGGCCGAGGACGTCCGCGTGTGCGCCGTATCCGAGCCGCGGTTGCGCCGCCCGTCGGCGGACGGCCGCACCGCACGCCCCGCGCCGGGGCCTCAGCGCGGGTTGCGTTTGGTGATCCTGCCCTGGGCGTCCGCCTCCAGGGATGCCTTGCCACCGGCGTCGGCGACGGTGACTCGGATGGTCGGTACGCCGGTCTTCGCGTCGGGCTCGAAGCCGATCCGCCACGAGGTGGGGTCGGTGATGCCCAGCTTGGTCTTCGCCTCGCGTACCAGGGCGGGGAGGCGCTCGTACGGGAGGGCGTTCAGGTCGATGACCGCGCCCGGTTGCGGCGGGGTGCCGGGGATGCCGCGCACCGCCATCACGTGTTCGTCGATGCTGAATTCACTGGCGTTGCCCGTCCGCATCCCGGTGATCAGCGATCCGGCGAGGTGCCGCATCTCGCCGTCGTCGAGCATCGATTCCGAGGTCGCCGTCCCGGTGATGGTGGAGGCCGAGGTCGAGGACGAGTGGCTGTTGGTGGTGGTCGTCGAGGAAGACGACGAGGACGTCGTCGTGGGGCCGTCGTCCTCGGTGAACAGGTCCGCGCGGAAGAGCAGGACCACGGCGGCTGCGCCGAGCAACAGGCCGAGCGTGGCGAGCAGGCAGAACGCGCCTTCCTCCTTCGGGCCGGTCAGCAGCGCGGACTCCGGGGCGGAATCCACCGATTCGGTCGCCGCGCGCCGCACCCACTCGCCGGTCGGCGCGGTGACGATCTTGACGTCCCACGGCTCGTCCGGGCGGTACTCGACCACGACCACGCCGCGCGGCCGGTAGTCGGGGATGTCCACCAGGTTGATGTCCTGGCTCATCTCGACCCGGTACGCCGGCCGCTCGTCCGGCGCCACCGTCAGCACGAACTCGACCGGTACGTTCGCCGATTCGCCGCCGATGGCCCGGCGGCTCTCGATCACGGCCAGCGCGGGCCGCGCCGGGGTACGCGGGTTGCGCGCGCGCCGAATGCGCCCCGCGACGCTCACCACGACGACGTTGAGCACGAAGAGCCCGACGCCGATCGCGACCACGGGCCATCGTTCGAGAATGCCCCCGACCACGAAGCAGGCCGACGCGATGCCGATCGCGCCCCCGCCAAGAAAGCCGCCCATGGCGACCTTGAACCGCGCTCCGGCGGATCTCTTGCGGGTTTCGATGATCGCCATGGCGGCGATTGTGCCGGGCGCGGATGGACGGCGAAAGGCGCCCGGGCGAAATGCGGATCCCAATTCCCGGGACGTGGGGAGATCCCCCGAATCGACTCGACCCCGCGCCCCCAACCCAGCCGCCCGACCCCGCATCACCCGACCCGGCGCCGCCCCGCCCGCTCCGGGCTCAGTGCCGGACCGCGTGGCCGACCTCCGCCTTGCTCGCGTTGGTCAGCTTTCGGTTGCTCTTCGCGGTGCCCTTGCCCTGCTTGCCCGCCTCGACCTTGTCGATGTTCATCACGATCGCGTCGAGCAGGTTGCCGCCGGCGTCGCGGAACTCGACCGCGAGTGTGTAGTCGGCCGTCTTGGCGGTCTTGTTCTCGACGGTGACCTCGGCGGTGGTGCGATCGCCGTCGGTCCCGATCGGCCCGATCGTGGCGTCGGCCGTCGCGTCGAGACCGCCCTTGATCTCGGCCAGTTTCGAGGCAGCCGCCGCGCTTGCCGAGGACAGCGCGTCCTTCGCCTTCGAGCCGGCCGAACCGAGTGCCGACGCGATCGCCGTGGGCGTCGAGCCGGCGCCGCCGCCGTCCTTGTCGTCGCCGCATGCCGCCGAGAACAGGGCCAGCGTGGCGGCGATCGACAGCGCGCCGACGGTACGGCCGTACTTGCTCGCCATGTTCGTTGCTCCTCGCGTGGGGCCGCGGGGCGAAGGGGCGCCCGCGTACGAACAGCACGAGTGTCCGAACGCCCGGCCGGCTAAACGCCCGCCTCGGCCAACCGGGGCATCGAGAGGGCCGATGACCTGCATGCTTACCTGAATACCAGTACCTGACTTATTAGTAGGTACTGGTAGGAAGGAGTGTGTCGATCAAGCATGGTGACGACGGCGGGCCACCCGCCTCCCCCACACCCCACACCCCAACCAATGCTTGGAGAAACCCCGTGAGCGAGCAGCAGCCGACCCCCGTGAGCGTCCTCGGCCTCGGCGCGATGGGCCGAGCGATCGCCGACGCGATCCACCGGGGCGGCCGGCCCACCACCGTCTGGAACCGCACGGCCGGCCGGGCCGAATCCCTGGCCGCCAAGGGCGTCACCCTCGCCCCCACCGCGACCGCCGCCGTCGAGGCGTCGCCCGTGGTCGTGGTGTGCCTGCTCGACGACGCGTCGGTACGCGCTGCGCTGACCCCGTTGGCAGGCTCGCTGACCGGCCGCCTGGTGGTCAACGTCACCACGGTGACTCCGAAGCAGGCCCGGGAGACCGCCGCCTGGGCCGCCGAGCACGGCATCGAGTACCTCGACGGCGCGATCATGGCGATCCCGGAGATGATCGGCCTGCCAGTCGCCTCGCTGCTCTACAGCGGCTCCGCGGCGGCCTTCGACACGCACCGCGAGCTGCTCGAACTGCTCGGCGGCGCACGCTACTACGGCAGCGACGCGGGCCGCGCCTCGCTGTACGACATGGCGCTGCTCGGGTCGATGTACGCGATGTTCGCCGGCGTCGCGCACGGCGCCGCGATGGTGGCCTCCGAGGGGGTGCCGGCGACCGAGTTCGTGGCCATGGCCGGACCCTGGATCAACGCGATGACCACGGGCCTGCCCGGGCACGCGGAGTACTTCGACAGCGGCGACTACACCGCCGAGGTACAGAGCCTGGACTTCAACAAGGCAGCCGTGGACGCCATCGCCGAGGCGAGCCGCGACCAGGGTGTCGGCACCGACGTGATCGCCGCGGTACAGACCCTGATCGACCGTCAGGTGGCGGCCGGCCACGGCAAGGACGGCTTCGCCCGGATCTTCGAGAGCATCCGCCGCCCGGTCGGCGCGTCCTGACCCGGCGCCCGCCCGACCGACGCACCCGAAGCCCGAGCCGAGTCTGCGCACCCCGCGCACCCGCGCACCCGCGCACCTCGCGCGCCGAACAGCCGGACGGCGCGACACGGCTACGCCACCGACCCGGCAAGGCCGCCAGCCCCCGTCCTACCCCATCGACGCACCCCTTGAATAGTTCACCAGGTTAAGTTACAACACGTAACGTAAATCCCGAGGAGCGCACCCGGCCCCGAGACTCGCCGCCGGACCGCATCTGCCCACGTCGGCATTGCGATCCGGCACAAGTAATAGGGAGAACAGCCCATGGCCGATCTGCTGGTACGCGGAGGAACCGTCGTGGACGGAACGGGGGCGGCCCCGATCCGAGCCGACGTGCGGGTCAAGGACGGCGTGATCGTCGAGGTAGGCCCCGACCTGGCCCCGAGCGGCGGCGCCGAGCGGGTCGTCGAGGCCACCGGCGCCTACGTCGCACCCGGCTTCATCGAGGCCCACACCCACGTCGACGGTGCCATGTGGTGGAACCCGGACCTGGACCCGCTGCCCGCCTACGGCACGACCACGGTCGTCTTCGGCAACTGCGGCATGTCGGTGGCGCCGCTGCGGGAGAGCGCACGCGGACCCGTGCTCGACCTGTTCTGCTTCCTGGAGGACCTCCCGCTCTCCGCCTTCCAGGACAAGGTGCCGTGGACGTGGGAGCGCTGGCCCGAGTACAGCAGCGCGGTCAGGGGTCAGGCCGTCTCGGTCAACGTGGCCGGCTTCGTCGGACACCTGACCCTGCGCACCACGGTGATGGGCGCCGAGGCGTCCTGGTCGCGCGCGGCGACGTCCGAGGAGATCGCCGAGATGGCCGCCCTGCTCGACGAATCGTTGACTTATGGAGCAATTGGTTTGTCGACCAATGTGTTCGACAAGGATCGTTATCTCAAGCCGGTACCGACCCGCCTGGCCGAGGACGCCGAGTTCGAGGCGCTCGCCGATGTGCTCGCCCGGCACCCCGGCGCGACGCTCCAGATGATCACCCGGTTCAACGAGCCGGAGAGCATCGACGCCGATGTGGAGCGATTCGCCCGAATCTGCAAGCCGCGCGGGATCCGCGCCCAGTGGACCGCCATCCCGTCCACCGTGCGGGAGGACTACCTGCGCGAACAGACGATCGCACTACATCGGCGGCTGCGTGCCGACGGCGTCGACTTCTGGCCCAATGTCCCGCATAAGCCGCTGGAGCCGTTCTTCAACTTCGAGCGCGCACTCACCTTCCAGCGGGTCGCCTCCTGGAACCACTGGATCAACGGCCCGGCCGAGACCAAGCTCGCCACGCTCGCCGATCCGCAGTGGCGGGCGCAGGCGCGCGAGGACTGGGACAACCGGGTCTCATCGTCGACATCTCGACTGGATCGCCCCGAGTCGTTGATCTTCGCGATCTCCGAGACCGGCCACGGTCCGCTGGACATCTCACTCAAGGAGTACGCGGACCGGGAGGATCTGCACATCTCCGACGCGCTGGCCACCTGGATCGGCAACAACGGCATCCTGTCCTGCCTGCGCGGCATCCCGGACGCGTTCGACGAGCCGGTCGTGGCCGGCCTGTTCAACGAGCCGCACACGCTGACCAACATCAACGACTCCGGTGCGCACCTGCAGCTGTTCTGCGGCTCGGGCGAGAACGTCTACCTGCTCACCCGCTACGTGCGCGACACCGGCCTGATGACGATCGAGGAGGCCGTGCACAACCTCACCGGCAAGCTCGCGGGCTTCTTCGGCCTGAACGACCGGGGTGTGATCGCCCCGGGCCGGGCCGGCGACCTGGTGGTGTTCGCGCTCGACGAGATCGAGGTGCGGCCCGAGGAGAAGCGGTACGACAACCCCGACGGCTCGTGGCGCTTCACCCGCGGCCCGGCCGGCGTCCGGGCCACCATCGTGCGCGGCGTGCCCACGGTGCTGGACACCGAGCCCACCGGGGAGCGGCCGGGCACGATGGTGGGGCTCGTTTCGTCGCAGGTCTGACGGAACGTCACATAAGCGCGTTTACCCTTGAGGTACGGCGGTGGGTCGACCGACCTACCGCCGTGTCACGTTTTCGTGACGATCCACCATAGGCACCACCAAGGGACGCGAGGTGAAGGGACGCTACCGCCAACGTGATCGATGCCACGGACCGCGTACGGGCGCGGGACCTGCGGCCTCTTCACAGCAGGTATGCGCGGAGGGCAACCTTGTGGATACGGGCAACCGGTTCCACGGCCGAATTAGACTCGACCAGCGTCCGAATTACGCCGGTTCGAGCAGGATCGGTTCGCTGTGAGCAATCACCGACGGAAGCGCGATGGCCCTCCGTCTAGGTAGCATCCGCCGAGTGCCGCCCGTTACCGACGGGCACGCCCCCCGACAAAGGTTCTCGATGAGTGACGATTCCCCCTCGCCGGCTTCGGCGGGGTTCGCGCCGAGGCAACAGCCGCGCCTGGCCAAGGGAGCTTCTCCCTGGCTCGTGCCGACGGCTGTGACCGGCGCGTTGACCGGCTTGGCCGCACTGCGCAACCGGCGCTGGGCCTTCGCGGCCGTGCCGACGCTGGCGCTGACCGGTGGCATGTTGTGGTTCTTCCGTGACCCGGAGCGCACCATCCCCGCCGACGGCGTGATCGCCTCGGCCGATGGCGTGGTCCAGAGCATCGACGCCTGGCCCGACGGCCGCACCCGGATCGCGACCTTCATGAGCCCGTTGAACGTGCACGTGAACCGTGCACCGCTCGACGGCGTCGTGAAGTCCGTGGAGCACAAGGCCGGCGGATTCGTCCCGGCGTTCAACAAGGAAAGCGAGCACAACGAACGCGTTGTGTGGATCTTCGACACCGCGATCGGCGATGTGGAGCTGGTGCAGATCGCCGGCACCGTGGCGCGGCGCATCGTGCCGTACCTGGAGCCGGGTACCGAGGTCGCCTGTGGCGACCGGATCGGGTTGATCCGGTTCGGTTCGCGCGTGGATGTGTACCTGCCGCCGGGCGTCGAGCCCGCGGTGACCGTGGGACAACGGACAACGGCGGGAGAGACACGTCTTGACCGGGACTGATTACGACGATACGAACGACCTGGACGCCTCCGAGCTCAACATTTTGGGCACTCCCGTCGAGGACGATCCGCAGGCGTGCCTGTCCGCGCGAATCTCGGTCGCGGACGTGCTCACGCTGGGCAACGCGGCGAGCGGCTTCATGGCGATCTACTTCCTCGCCTGTTCGGTCATGGCCGCGCGCGGCGGCGACGTCGGCGTCTCGGCCGAGCGCAGCATGGCCGCGGCCGTGGTGCTGATGCTGGTCGGCGCCCTGTGCGACCTGTGCGACGGCATGGTGGCGCGCAAGCTGCGGATGTCCTCGCTGGGCGCGCAGCTGGACAACCTCGCGGACGTGATCACCTTCGGCGTCGCGCCGGCGTTCTTCGTGGTCACCTGGGCTGCGGTGCCGATGAACACCGGGCAGGCACCCGCCGCCGTCCTGGTGGCACTGTCGGTGCTGATCGGCGGCGTTTTGCGACTGGCCAGATTCGCGACCACTCCGGGACGTCCCGGAGTGTTCCAGGGCATGCCCATTCCGATGGCCGCGATGACGGTCGTCTCGATCGTGCTGCTCGACCTGCCCTTCACTCCCGCGGCCGTGCTGATCGTGGCCGTCTCCGGACTGATGGTGAGCCGGATCGAATACCCGAAGCCGCAGGGCAACCTGGCGATTGTGGTGATGGCCGGCATCGGCCTGAGCATGAGCTGCCTGATCGCCTGGGCCGCCGACGCACCGGGCAGCGAGTGGATGCTCAACATGGGCGCCACGACCCAGGTCACCCTGGCGCTGCTGGTGCCCGCGATGGCGATGGCCCGCAAGGGCGTCGAGCGCATCGGCCTGCGGATGATCCGCTAGCCGAGGCACACCCCGCGTATCGAAACGCCGTCACCCACCGGGTGGCGGCGTTTCGCGTCGTCGGGGTAGGACACGTCCCGGCCGGCCGGGACGTGTCCTACCGCAGCCGGTGCGCCAGTCCGGTGAATCGCTTGCCCGCCGAGACGGTACGCACCGCCTGGCCCAGCGCGCGCCGCGAGCCGACCAGCACCACCAGCCGCTTCGCGCGGGTGATCGCCGTGTAGAGCAGATTGCGCTGAAGCATCATCCAGGCACCGGTGGTGACCGGGACCACCACCGCCGGATATTCGCTGCCCTGCGAGCGGTGGATGGTGACCGCGTACGCGTGCGAGAGCTCGTCGAGCTCGGCGAAGTCGTAGTCGACCTCCTCGTCCTCCTCGGTGCGCACGACCAGCTTCTGGTCCTCGGGAGACAGTGCGATCACCACGCCGCCGGTGCCGTTGAAGACGCCGTTCGCGCCCTTGTCGTAGTTGTTGCGGATCTGGGTGACCTTGTCGCCGACCCGGAAGGTGCGCCCGCCGAAGCGCTTCTCCGGCAGGCCCTCGCGGCCGGGTGTGAGCGCCTGCTGAAGCAGCAGGTTGAGCGCGCCGGCACCGGCCGGGCCGCGGTGCATCGGGGCGAGCACCTGGATGTCGCGGCGCGGGTCCAGGCCGAACTTGCGCGGGATGCGGCGGGCGACCACGTCGACGGTGAGCGTGGCCGCGTCCTCGGTCTCCTCGGCGGGGAAGAGGAAGAAGTCGGGCAGGCCGTCGGTGATCGGCGGACGGCCCGCATTGATCCGGTGCGCGTTGGTGACCACACCGGACTGTTGCGCCTGGCGGAAGATCTGCGTGAGCCGCACCCTGGGCACCCGCTCGGCCGCGAGCAGGTCGCGCAGCACCTCGCCGGCGCCCACGCTGGGCAGCTGGTCCACGTCGCCGACGAACAGCACGTGTGCGCCGGCGGGTATCGCCTTGATCAGCTTGTTGGCCAGCAGCAGGTCGAGCATCGATGCCTCGTCGACGACCACGAGGTCCGCGTCCAGCGGCTTGTCCTGGTCGTAGGCCGCATTGCCGCCGGGCTGGAGCTGGAGCAGGCGGTGCACGGTGGCCGCCTCGCATCCGGTCAGCTCGGCCAGCCGCTTGGCCGCCCGGCCGGTGGGCGCGGCCAGGATCACCTTCGCCTCGCGCGCGCGGGCGAGTTCCACCACGGAGCGCACGGTGAAGCTCTTGCCGCAGCCGGGGCCGCCGGTGAGCACCGCGACCTTGGCGGTCAGCGCCAGTCGTACGGCCTGTTCCTGTTCGGGCGCCAGCGCGATGCCGGTGCGGGCGCGCAGCCAGGCCAGGGCTCGGGTCCAGTCCAGTTCGGCGAACGCCGCCAGGCGGTCCTCCCGGGCGCCCAGCAGGGTGCGCACCCGGCCGGCCAGGGAGAGTTCGGCGCGGTGGAAGGGCACCAGGTAGACGGCCTGGACGGGATCGCCCTGGGTGCCGGAGACGGTGACCGGACCGGGCAGCTCCTCGCACACCACCCCCTCCTCGCCGACCAGCTCGTTCAGGCATCGCACCACGAGCTCGGAAGACACGTCCAGAATCTCGACCGCCTGGGCGACCAGGACGTCCGCGGGCAGGTAGCAGTGGCCGCTGTCGGTGCCCTCGGACAGCGTGTACTGCAGTCCGGCCTTGATCCGCTGCGGCGCGTCGTGCGGTATCCCCACGGCCTTGGCGATCGCATCGGCCGTCTTGAAGCCGATCCCCCACACGTCGGCGGCCAGCCGATACGGCTCGGTACGCACCACAGTGATCGACGCGTCGCCGTACTCCTTGAAGATGCGCACCGCCGGCGACGTGGAGATGCCGATGCCCTGGAGGAAGACCATCACCTCCTTGATCGCCTTCTGTTCCTCCCACGCGGCGGCGATCAGCTTGGTGCGCTTGGGGCCCAGGCCCGGGACCTGGATGAGTTGCGTGGCGTCCTCGTCGATCACATCCAGTGAGCGCACACCGAAGTGCTCGACGATCCGGTCGGCGGTCTTGGGGCCGATGCCCTTGATCAGCCCCGAGCCGAGGTAGCGCCGGATGCCCTGCACGGTGGCCGGCAGCACGGTGCTGAACGATTCGACCTGGAACTGTTTGCCGAACTGCGGGTGGCTGCCCCAGCGGCCGTGCATCCGGATCGACTCGCCGGGTTGGGCGCCCAGCAGCGCGCCGACCACGGTGAGCAGTTCGGTGCCGTGCCGGCCGGTGTCCACGCGGGCGACGGTCCAGCCGTTCTCGTCGTTCTGGTAGGTGATGCGCTCCAGGACGGCTTCGAGAACGGCGCCTGTCCCGCCCCCGGTTTCGGCGCCGGGCGGCATTCCCGGCAGCGTGCCTGTCATGCCGCCCGAGACTAGCCAACCGGAGTGACAGCAGAACTAGAACACGTTCTCTTTTTACTCGTCGACACCATTGACTGTGTCACATATCGGCGGTACGTTCCGGGAACTCCATGCTCCGAGCCGCAGGTTCACCGCAGCTCAAAAACCGTGAGGACACACGCATGCCCGTCATCAACGAGC
The DNA here is from genome assembly GCF_040605455.1 of Embleya sp. NPDC005575. Taxonomy (NCBI): domain Bacteria; kingdom Bacillati; phylum Actinomycetota; class Actinomycetes; order Kitasatosporales; family Streptomycetaceae; genus Embleya; species Embleya sp. NPDC005575. Next base: position 79,355 of record NZ_JBEXCV010000010.1, read on the forward strand.
AGGTCGAGATCGCTGCCGCCCCCGAGGCCGTGTGGGCCAAGCTGACCGACTACAGCGTCTTCGGCGAGTGGATGGTCCCGCACGTCGAGTTCCCGGCCGGCGCGCCGGAGAAGCTCGAGGCCGGCGTGACCTACGACGAGAAGATGAAGCTCATGGGCTTCCCGGCGGACATCAAGTGGACCATCAAGGACGTCGAGGCGGGCAAGTCGCTGTCGCTCGACGGCAAGGGTCCGATGGGCGTCATCATGACCGAGGTCTTCATCGTCGAGCCCGCCGGCGAGGGTTCGGTGCTGCGGATCGAGTCCGAGGTCAAGGGCGGCGCGGTGCAGATGATGGCGGGCAAGGTCACCAAGGCCACCCAGGAGGCGCTGATCGAGTCGCTGGCCAAGTTCGCCGCACTCGTCAAGTAATCCGCCTCCCGCACACCCGTCGCCGCCCACCCGGCGACACCCACACGACGACCACCCACCCGGTGCACCCGCCCGGGTGGGTGGTCGTCGTGCGTACGGGGTCCGCCCACTCGTCGCGTCCACCTGGAACAATGGCGATCCATCGTCGAGCGCCGCGACCCCTCGGAGGGACCTGACGTGCCGTCAACTTCCGCCCACTTCCCGTGGACCCTGCACCGGACCAGGCTCGACAACGGTCTGCGTGTGGTGGTCTGCCCCGATGCCACGGTGCCGCTCGCCGCGGTCAACCTCTGGTACGACGTGGGATCACGGCACGAGGTCGAGGGCAAACACGGCTTCGCCCACCTCTTCGAACACCTGATGTTCGAGGGCTCCGCGCACGTGGACAAGGGCGGCCACTTCGCCGCGATCGAGGGCTGCGGCGGCGACGGCATCAACGCCTCGACCAGCCCGGACCGCACCAACTACTACCAGACGGTGCCCTCCGGACAGCTGGACCTCGCGCTGTGGCTGGAGGCCGACCGGATGGGCTCGCTCGCGCTGACCCAGGAGACCCTGGACAACCAGCGCGAGGTGGTCAAGAACGAGCGCCGGCAGCGCTACGACAGCGTGCCCTACGGGACCTGGAGCGAGGAGATGATGGTCCTCGCCTACCCCGAGGGCCACCCCTACGCGACCTCCACGATCGGCTCGATGGCCGAGTTGGACAGCGCCGAACTCGCCGACTTCACCGCGTTCCACGAGACCTACTACGCGCCGGACAACGCGGTGCTCACCGTGGTCGGCGACGTGCGGCCGGAGCAGGTGGTGGCGTCGGCCGAGAAGTACTTCGGCGGCATCGCCGCGCGCGGCTCCTTCCCGCAACCCACCCCCGCGCCGCTGCCGTCCCGCTTCGGGGCGGGCCGTCATGTGACGGTGTATCGGGACGTGCCCGCGCCGCGCCTGTTCGTGTGCCACCGCGCGCCGCGCTTCGGCACCCCGGGCGCGGCCGCCGCGAGCGTGCTGGCGACCGCCGTCGGCCGCGGTCGGGGCAGCCGGCTGTACCGGGAGTTGGTCACCGCGCGCAATCTGGCCCAAGCCTCCGGCGCGTTCCTGTCCGCATGGAGTTACCTGCACTTCGAATCCGTCCTGATGGGCTCGTGCGCGCCCAGCGAGGGCGTCGAACCGGACGAACTGCTCGACGCCTACGTCGCGGTCTGCGACGAGGTCGCGCAGGACGGGGTGACCGAGGCCGAACTCGACCGGGTCCGGGCGGTGTTGTCCGGTGAATGGCTACGCGAGGTGGCCACCGCCGCCGGCCGGGCCGACGCGATCGGCCGATTCACCACCCGCTTCGGCGACGCGGAGTCGATCCGCGGCCACCTCGACGAGTTGCTCGCGGTCACCGCCGAGGACGTGCACCGGGCCGCCCGCGACCTGCTGCACCCGGACAACCGGATCGTGCTGGAGTTCTCCCCGCAAGCCGCCGAGGCCGGCGCCGACATCGAGACCACCGAGTCGGAGGCCGCCGCATGAGCGAGCAGATCGCGACCCGCCACACCCTGATCGCCGAGCGACCCACCGGCGCGGCCCCGCGCCCGTACCGCTTCCCCGAGGTCCGCCGGATCGGCGTGGACGGCGGCGAGGTGATCGGCGCGCACGTGCCCGGACGCAGCCTGGCCTGGGCCAAGCTGGTGATGGAGAGCGGCGCGCTGCACGAGCCGGTCGGCCTGGACGGCCTGGCCCGGATCACCTGCTCGCTGCTCGACGAGGGCAGCCTGGACCACGACGCGGACGCCTTCGGACTCGCCATCGAGGCGCTGGGCGCGAACTGGCGGCTCGCCTGCGGGTGGGAGACCCAGGAGGTGGGCCTGGACCTGCCCGCCGATCGACTCGGCGCGGGCCTGGACCTGGTCACCGAGGCGGTCCGTCGGCCGGCGTTCGCCGACGCCGACGTCGAGCGCTTCCTCGCCAACCACGTGCGCTCGCTGAAGACCTCGTGGGCCCAGCCCGGTACCCGCGCCGGACTCGCCTTCCGGCGGGCGCTGTTCGGCCCGGACAGCCGGCTCGGCGGGCTGCTCGGCGGCACTCCCGACACGGCGGTCGCGCTGGACGCCGACGCGATCCGCGGCTTCCACGCCGACCGGATGACCGCGCCCGGCACCCTCGCGGTGGTCGGCGACCTGGACACGCTCGACCTCGCGGCACTGGGCCGAACCGTCTTCGCAGGCGCGACCGGGACCGCGACGCGGGCCGAGCTCACCGGAACCGCCGGCGCCCCCTCGACCGAGCGCGCGATCGTGGTGGACCGTCCCGGCGCCGTGCAGTCGGTGCTGCGGATCGGCCACACCGCGCCGCCGCGCTCGACCCCGGACCTGATCCCCATCGAGTTGTTCGCCGACGTGCTCGGCGGCGCCTTCGGCTCCCGGCTCAACCACCTGCTGCGCGAGGTCAAGGGCTACACCTACGGCGCGCACGCGAGCTTCGGCCACGGCCGCCGCTCCGGCTCGTTCACCGTCTCCGCGTCCGTGCACACCGAGGTGACCGCCGCCGCGGTCGTGGACACGATCGGCGAGATCCGCCGGATGCACGCCGACGGCGTCACGCCGAACGAACTCGCGGCCACCCGCGCCCACTCGCTCGGCAGCATGCCGATCAACCTGCAGACCCCCGGCGGCATCGGCGGCCGACTCGTCGAGGCGATCGTGCACGGTCTCCCGGACGACCACGTCACCGCCGAGTACGCGGAGATCCTGGCCACCGACCCGGATTCGGTCGACCGCGCCGCGCATACACACCTGCGCCCGGACGAACTCGCCGTGGTCGTGGAGGGCGACGCCGCCCGAATCGTCCCCGAACTACGCGCGGCGGGCTTCGAGGTGGTCATCTCCGACATGTGACCCCACCCGCTCCACCCGTTGCCTTTGGTGGGGAGGCTGGGGCTTCAGGGGCACCGAGGGACCCTGCTCCGGCCCCGCGGCCCCCAGTGTGGCTGCCCGCGGTCGGGTGGATCGGCTGCGGCGAGGAGCCCGGCCGCGCCGGGCCGCCGAGTTTGGCTGCGGCCCGGCGCGTCAGCGCCCCCGACCCACCCCCGCCCCCTCACCCTCCCGCCACATAGACCTGCCGGTATCCACTCCACACCGCCGGACCCAAGTCCTGGGGCACGTGCGGAGGGAGCGGCCACATCGGGCCGCTCACCTCGCACAGGACCACGTGCAGGCCCTCGCCCGCGTCGAACCAGCGCAGGCCCACCGCCCCGGGTGAGCGCAGCAGTTCGGCGACCGCCTCCTCGTGCAGCCAGCGCCCCATCGCCGCGCCCGAGCCGTGCGCGGTCAGGTGCAGCAGCTTGTCGCCGGCCGGGAAGAGCCGGCTCGCCGACACGTTGGGCCAGCGGCGGATCTCCCGGCAGTCCAGGCGCGAGGAGGTGACCGCGCCGATCAGTTCGGGCGGAAGCGGCGTACCCGCGCTGTCGTGCAGGTCGCCGCCGCCGGCGGCGAGCACCCCGACGTGCTTGAGGTCGTACACGGTCAGGTAGCGCGCCGCCGGCGGCCCGGCCTCGGCCTCACCGTTGCCGAACGCCCCGCACAGCACGAAGCGGCGGGCCCGCCGGAAACCGGACACCCGCAGCAGGTCGTCGTGGTGCCGGTCGCACCAGGGGGAAAACGTGCCGTCGAGCGCCTCGGGCAGATCCGACCGCAGGTGCAGCAGGCCCGCACCGGTGGGGAATTCGTCCGGGTCGAGACGCGGTATCGCGGGTTGGTCGGACATCGTTCGCGCCTCCCCCCGGGCCCTCCCGCCCGGCTGTCCCTGGCGAAGGCGGGAACTGACGGAGGGTCATAGCTTTGTTACCCACCGGTCGCGGAAAGCATGTCCTCTTTGCCGAACATGCGAGCGGCCTCGCGCGCGCTCGGCGTGCCCGCGTCCGGATCGGCGCCCGCGGTCACGAGCGCCGCGACCACCTCGCGCTCGCTCTTGAACACGGCGCCCGCGAGCGGGGTCTGTCCGCGGTCGTTGGCCCGGTCCGGGTCCGCGCCGCGGGCGAGCAACGCGCGGACCGCGTCGGCGTGTCCGTGGTAGGCGGCGAGCATCAGCAGGGTGTCGCCCCGGTCGTTGGCCAGGTTCGCCGGCAGGCCCGCGTCCACGTATCGGCCGAGGGTCTCGGCGTCGCCGGTGCGCGCGGCCTCGAACAGTCGCCCGGCCAACTCCTCGATCGCCTGCTCGTCCTGTTCGGACCGATGTTCCGGCTGCTGCTTCGACTGCTGCTCGCTCATGATCGACCTCCGAGAACACGACGACGTGTGGATGTGAGCGGCGGACCGACACCGGGCCCGACCGGATCCGAACCTATCGGGTGGCGCGCCGGGGCAACGGCGCCGTCGGCCGAGGCTCGCGTGTGAGAATCGGTGCGATCGTGGCCCCCGGATCCCAAGGAGACGGCTCGTGCGCCATCCGCACCACCTCGACCTCGACGCGTACTTCGCCCGCACCGGCTGGTCCGGCGAGCGGGCGCCCACCTGGGCCACGTTGCGCTCGCTGCACCTGGCGCACGTGGTCGGCATCCCGTTCGAGAATGTCGAGGTCCTCCTGGGCGGAGTGCCCTCGCTGGAACTCGCCGACCTGGAGGACAAGCTGGTCCGCCAGGGCCGGGGCGGCTACTGCTTCGAACACAACCTGCTCTTCGCCGGAGTGCTGGAGGCGCTGGGCTTTCGGGTCACCCGACTGGCCGCGCGGGTGCGGATGGGCACGGACGCGATCCGCCCGATGACCCACATGCTGCTCATGGTCGAGGTGCCCGGCGAGGCGCACCCCTACATCGCCGACGTCGGCTTCGGCAGCGGCGGCCTGTTGGAGCCGCTGCCGCTGCTGCCGGGTGTGGCCAATCCGCAGGGTGCCTGGCGCTACCGGCTGGTGCGCGAGCGCGACCTGTGGCTGTTGCAGACCGTGTACGGCGAGGACGGCTGGTTCACGGTGTACGCGTTCACCCTGGAGCGCCGGGAGTCGGTCGACTTCGAGATGGCCAACTGGTACATCGCGACGCACCCGCACTCGCCGTTCCGCAATACGCTGCGGGTGCAGTGCAGCGGCCCGCATCGGCGTGCGTACATCGAGGGCCGACTACTGACCGTGGTGCACAGCGACGGGTCCCGGGAGGAACGCGAGTTGACGGACGATCACGAGGTGCTGCGGCTCCTGGTCCGCGACTTCGGGTTGCTGCTGCCCTGGGACACCGCCCTGCCCGCGCCGTCCGAAGCATCCGCGCGCCGCGAAGCGCCCCGGCGCCCCGATTCCGCGGCACGCCCCGAGGAGAGCTGAGCCATGTCCTTCGACAAGCAGGTGCAGGTCACCGCCGAGTTGTACGACTACGTCCTGGACCACTCGCTCGCGCCGGACGAGGTCCAGCGCGGCGTGATCGAACGGACCCGGGAGATGGGCCGGTTCGCCAATTTGCAGGTGCCGGTCGAGCAGGGCGCGCTGTTGACCCTGCTGGCGGGCGTGATCCGGCCGAAGGTGGCGGTCGAGGTCGGCACGTTCACCGGCTATTCGGCGCTGTGCATCGCCAAGGGGCTGGCCGAGGGCGGCCGGCTGCTGTGTTGCGACGTGTCCGAGGAGTGGACCGCAATCGCCCGCGAGGCGTGGCGCGAGGCGGGCGTGGACGACCGGATCGACCTGCGGATCGCCCCGGCCCTGGAGACGCTGGACGCGCTGCCCTCACACCCGCACATCGACCTGGCGTTCCTGGACGCGAACAAGGACGGGTACATCTCCTATTGGGAGGCACTGGTCCCGCGGATGCGCCCGAACGGTCTGCTGATCGTCGACAACGTGCTCTACGGCGGCCTGGTCCTCAAGCCGAGCGGCGACCCGACGCCGGAGGCGGTGGCCGCGTTCAACGCACACGTCAAGGCCGACCCGAGGGTCGAACCGGTGATGCTTCCGGTCGCGGACGGCGTCACCCTGGCCCGGGTGAAGGAGCTGAACGAACTGTGATCCGAGGGCCGGACGGGGCGTTTTCGACCCGTCCGGCCGCTGCGGCTTCACGGGTCTGGGCCTCTCCGGCCCGTTCCGTGGACGCGCGGCGTGTGCTCAGCCGCGGTCTGCCAGAAGCCGGCGCAACCGCTTCGCCTCGCCGACCGCCCGCGAACTCCCCTTCCGGTCGGCCAGCGCGTCCAGCCCCGGGATCGACCCGGCCCGCCCGCCGCCGCTCGCGGCGGTCTCCGCCGCCACGACCAGGGCGTCCGCGAGGCCGGTGTGCTTCGTGCCGGCGAGCAGATCGGGCAGGAAGCCGCTCATGACGCCCCACACCTCCCGCCCCGCGCCCCCTCGGGCCGCGTCCTGCAACGAGGTGACCACCCGGGTGGTCTTCAGGCCCCGGGTACGCACCGCCTCGCCGATGTCGCGGCCCAGCGCCGCGGTGTCCCACGCATCACCCCGGATGGCCAGGGTCACCACCGCGTCCACCGCGGCGGCGCGGTCCTCGGCCGCCTGCGCGCCGAGCGCGTAGGCCAGCGCGAGTGACATGCCCGGTCCGAGCGGGCCGTGCGACTCGGCCAGGGCGGGCAGGATCTCCGCGCCTCGGCAGGTCCCGCCGATCGCGCGCTGGGTACGGATCGCCACGTGTGCGGCGAGCGCGTCCCGGTCCCGGGGCAGCACCAGCGGCCAGCAGTGCAGGTCCGGCTCGGTGTTCTCGGATCGGCCGCCGCCGCGCGCGGCGGCCCCCGGGTCGGCCAGGTCGTACAGGATCAGCGCGCTCTCGGGCAGCAGCGCACGATCGCCGGGGGCGACCGAGGCCAGGGGGCCGTCGAAGTGCACCCAGCCCCGGTCCCGGGAGGAGAACTCGCGGTGGATCCGGTCGAAGCGCCGCCGCCCGACGACCGCGGCCGGCGGCCCGCCGGCGGCCAGCACCGCGGCCACCCGCAGCCCGGCGGGCGAGGTGAGCCGGCCGGCCCGGGCGACCACGGCGGAGTCGATGTCGGCGGGCAGCCGCAGCAACGCCTGGTCGACGTCCCGACGCCAAGGGGTGTGTCCGCAAGCCTCCCACTGTTCCAGGCCCGCAACGAGGGCTTGGGGGTCCACGAAGCCGGTCGCGTCGGCGATCTCGGCCAGATGCGGGCCGCTGCGCGGCAGACGCAGCCGGGTGCCCACCTCGTACAGGCGCGCGAGCAGCAAGCGCTGCGCGGGTTCGAGTCGCTCGACGTCGACCTTGGCGCCGGGGATCAGCTCGTGATCGGATGCCTCGGTGCCCTTGCCGAACAGGCTGCGGAACCAGCCGGAGCGGGAACCGCCGTGGCCGGTGGCGGCGGCCACCATCGCGCCGACCGCGCCCTGCACCTGATGAATGAACCAGTGCTGGTGGATTATGTGTCCGTGCCGTTCGGTAAGCGGCAACAGCGCGGTGCGCAACGCCTCGCAGTCGCGTGCGTGCTCGCGCAGCATCGCGGAGACGATCCGCTCCACGGCGAGCGGGTCGGTGGCCCGGCCGCGCGTGTCCACCCACGGGTTCGGCGTGCGGGCGAACAACACCGCCAGTTCCTCGACCAGTTCCGCCGGCGAAGCGATCGGCGGCGGCAGCTCGCGCGAAGGCGGCGGTACGAGCGGCGGCGCCGGCTCGGGCTCGGCGGCCACGCTCTCGCCGATCAGGGCCGCCGCCTCCGGGCGCAGCGCCTGACCCAGCAGCGGCAGTTGCGCACGCACCTCGTCGTGCACGAGGGCGGCCTGATCCGGGGCCAAGCCGCCGACCTGCTTGGCGATCAGGGTGAGTGCGCGCCCCTGGAGGTCGACCGCGGTCGACCCGAACGCGGTGCAGGCACAGGCCAGCAGAGAGCCCGCGTGGTCCGGGTGGCGCTTGATCGCCTGGCCGAGCCAGGTGAGTTGGCTGCCCACCAGCTTCTTCTCGCTGCGGAACAGCACCGCCCGGCTCGCCTCGGCGAGCCGTTCCGCGTCCAACCGGCCTGCGGCGTCCAACCGGCGCAGCACCTCCTGGGCGGTCCCGGCCACCGGGGACGGTGCGTCCGGGAGCAGCCGCAGGTAGGAGTCGACCCGGGCGGCGAGTTCGTCGTCGGTGGGCGCCATCGCTTCGTGTACGTGCACGAACGCGCGCAGCGCGGCCGGGCGTTCGCCGCGCAGCAGGCGGGAGAGGCAGCCGTCCAGGACGCTGTCCCGCTCGATCACCTTCGCCTCGGCGAGTTCGGCCAGCGCGGCACCCCAGCCGGGCCGGCCGGGCTGCTTCAGGGAGTCGTGGTTCTCCAGGTGTGCGCCGACCCCGGCGGCCTCGAACAGGGCGGGCAACAGGTCGGTGAAGTAGGGGTCGTCGCGCAGCCGCTCCGTGAGCGTGTACCCGGTTCCGATGCTCGCCCGCCCCACCTTCTCCGCCCAGCGAACCACGAAGCCGGTCGTCGTCGGGGTGGGCAGGTCGCTGCCACGCACCAGGGCGTCCACCACGTCCCACTGGTTGTCCCACGGGTCCACGGGCATCTTCACGGCGAGCCGGTCCACGATGTTCGGTATCCAGGCCGGGTTGCGCTGGGCCAGCAGCGTGTGGACGGCTCGTTGGCCGCCGCCGCCCTTGGTGGGCCACGTCATGTCCGTACGGGAGAGCCACCGGGCGATCGCGGCCGGCCCGCCCAGGCACGCGACGCCCACGTAGCGCAGCGAGCGCGGGCCGCGCACGGTGTTCCGGAGTTTGCGGACCGCCTCCTCGTATTCCGGCAGCAGTTTGCGGCGCTCGGCCTCGGTGCGTCGGGCGAACAGGGCGACGATCGGAGCCGGGTCCTCGCCCCTGCGATCCTGTTCGACCACGGCCTCCTGCACCCGGGTCCACGTCAGCGGTGCCCGGGTCGGCGGCTCGGTCCCGGCGGGGCTCCCGCTCCCGGTCGTCCTCGGTTCGGTTCCGGTCATCGGTTCGCCTCCTGCGCTGCTTGGGCCGTCGCGGTCGGGTCGCCGGCGGCCCGACCGCGCACGATCTGCGTGGCGAGTAGATGCTTGCAGGGCCCGCGCCCGCCGCGATACTCGGCCCACCACTGGCACGTGCAGCTGCCCGCCCCGGCCAGTCGCAGACCGTAGGTGTGCTCGCCGCTGCGCACGGTCGCGCTCTCGCCGGTCCCGGTCAGCGTCACCGCGCCCGCCGCCACCAGGGCGTGGGCGTCCCGCAGGCGCGGGTTCATCCGCTCCACGCTGCCGGTGTCGTAGGGGAGCTCGCGGTGGTAGTAGGCCGCCTCGGCGACGTCGTAGCCGATCCGGCCGCCGGTGCCCAGCCGGACCAGCGCGGCCCGCACCCGGTCGGCGGCGAGCCCGGAGCGGGCGGCCAACTCGCCCACCTCGACCCGGGGTTCCCAGGCCAGCAGCGCCGAGATCAGGTCGGCGTCCGCGGCGCCGGAGTCGGCGGCCAGGCCGGTGAGCACCGCGCCCTCGCCGGAGAAGCCCCGGGCCGGATCCGGGGACAGGGTCAAGGTCAGCCGCATGCCCGGCAGTTCGATCTCCCAGGCGGAGGACACCGCGGTGCTGCGCGCGTGTACGGCGGGTCCGTACACGCGCAGCGCGAGTGCGTGACGCAGCAGCCGGGTCAGTGCCTGGAGCCGATCCGGCCCGGGCAGGCACACCGCGCCCGGCAGCGGGCGGGCGGTCAGCCGCAGCGAACGCCCGGCCGGGACCACCCACAGCGGCTGTCCGGCGCGGCGTGGCAGCGCACGCAGGAAACGCACCGCCTCCCCCGCCGCAAGCTCGGCGCGCAGGTCGAACCCGGCAGAGATCACCTGGACTTCGGCGAATCCGCGCAGCCAGCGCTCGGGCAGCGGAACCTTCTTCTCCACGACCGGGCCGTCGAAGGTGGTGACGGTCACGTCGTCGGGCCCGACCGCCAGGTGCAGCGGATCGGCGCCGCCGACCTTCGCCAGCGCCTCGCGCAGCGGCGCGTTGACGTCCACGTTGGTGGTGCCGGTGCCGAACATCTCGCCGTCGATGCCGGCGGGCAGTACGTCCAGGCGGGCGTGCACGCCGCAACACGCGGAGAACGACTCGAAACGCAGGCGGTCGCCGTTGCCGGTCACCACCGGGTCGAGCAGGCCCGGCCGGAGCGGCTGGTGGTAGCGCGCCGCCGCGACGTCGGCGACCGCGAGCAGCCCGCCCGCGGCCGCCTCCGGCGCGGTCAGGAAGCCGTCGAAGAAGCGCGGGAAGGGGCTCAGGCCGTGCGAACTCAGGCCGCCGCAGGTCTGCAGGCCGAGTGAGCGTTCGCCGTCGACGGCGGCGAGGGTGGACGACCGCAGGTAGGTGAAGGAGTGCACCGGGGAGGACATGCGAAAAACGGTAGACATCCCGTCCGACAGCGGGAGTCGACCCGAGACGACGCCTGTTCGGCCGGCGCCGGCCCGAACGGGCGCGCTTGCGCGTCGCCTTCGCCGTCGACTCCGGTGCGCCGGGCGCCCGTCCGGCCGGCTCGGGCGCGGCACGCCACGGGGCACCCGAACGGCGGTGGATACGACACGAGTCACTGGTTGCGCGCGTAGCGTGCGTATCGGCCCGTTCGTTCGTCGCAAACATCCGGATTACCCGATAGTAGAGGGGGATTCGCGGTGCCGCGGCATCGATTAGGTGGTATCACCTGTGCGAGCATGGGCGGCTGGGGCCCGGGGCCCGAACATGAGCGGCGGGACCGCGGCACGTGAACGACTCGGGTGGGTGGTGGCACATCGTCAAGAGAGTGCTGTTGTAACCATGATCCGAGGACGCGTGGCAACGCGCCGGCATACTATGCGCTGGTCCATTCAGCCGGAGGTAGCAGATGCCCGCAACGCAGCCGGGGAGCGGCTCGACGGTTCGCCGTATTCTCCTCGGTTCCCAGCTTCGCCGTCTGCGCGAAGCGAAGGGGATTTCGCGGGAGGAGGCCGGATACGAGATCCGCGCCTCCGAATCCAAGATCAGTCGAATGGAACTGGGGCGCGTCAGCTTCAAGGAGCGCGACGTGGCTGATCTCCTCACGATGTACGGCGTGGGCGACGAGACCGAGCGTGCGGCGCTCCTCGGCCTCGCGGCGGAGGCCAACGCTCAGGGCTGGTGGCACAACTACAACGACATCCTGCCGAGTTGGTTCCAGGTCTACGTGGGCCTGGAGGAGGCCGCCTCGGTGATCCGCACCTACGAGGTGCAGTTCGTGCCCGGCCTGCTCCAGACCCCGGAGTACGCGCGGGCCGTGGTGATCGCCGGTCAGCCCTCCGCGTCGGCGGCCGAGGTCGACCGCCGGGTGGGTCTGCGGATGCAGCGGCAGTCGATCCTGTACCGCGACAAGCCGCCCAGGCTGTGGGTCGTGCTGGACGAGGCGGCCCTGCGGCGCCCGATCGGCGGTCGGGAAGTGATGCGCGATCAGGTCCGGCACCTGATCGAGATGGCCGCCCTGCCCAACGTCACGATCCAGATCATGCCGTTCCGGTTCGGCGCGCACGCGGCCGAGGGCGGCCCGTTCCTGTTGTTGCGGTTCCCGGAGAGCGACCTGCCGGACGTGGTCTACCTGGAACAGCTCACGAGCGCGCTTTATCTGGACAAACGCGACGAGGTCGACGCGTATACCGAGGTCATGGACCGGTTGAGCGTGGACGGCATGCCGCCGGACAAAAGTGTGGATCTGCTTCAGCGGATCCTGAAGGAGAACTGACCCGGATCGACGTGTGTGGACCCACCCGGGCGGAGCAACCCGGGCGGGCTTTCACGCGAGCAGGTTGTCGAAGTCCCCGTCCTTGACCCCGAGGATGAGCGCCTCGATCTCGGCGCGCGTATAGATCAACGCCGGCCCGTCGGGGTGGCGCGAATTGCGGACCGCGACGTCGCCGTCCGGCAGCGCAGCCATTTCCACGCAATTGCCTTGCGAGTTGCTCCGGCGACTCTTCTGCCAGGTGACCCCGTCGAGCGCGGTCGCCGATACCCCGTTGTGCGTTGCCTGCATGACGCTTCTCCTGGACCTCTCGCCGAGCGACCCGACGGCGGTCGCCCGCCCCCGGTTGCGGCACGTGTCGTTCCTTCGTCCCGGTCCGTCGCAATTTCTTCCGGAACCGATCCGACTTACGCATGCACGTGCATCTGACCATGCATATGCAGCGTACAACGGTGATGATAGCGCAGCCCGACTTCACTCACACGGGAGGGCTCATGCATTCCTCAAGGTTTCAAAGGAAGCGTAAAAGCTGCTTAAGCGGCGAGGGACGAAACGGGCGTAAGAATGCAGAAAACCCGTCGACGGATCGACGGGTAAACGCTTCACAGCCTTAAGTTGGATACCGCTGCATTCGGTTGCCGCTTCCGAATGTGAATTAGAACTCTCCGCAAACCCGCAACGCTATGCCTGCAACGCGATGCGGTCCATTCACTGCGGAACGTGTTTGTCAGGCCGGTATCTCGAACATCGCCCAGACGACCTTTCCGGTACGCCGGCCCATACCGTCCAGCGGGAACCAGCCCCACGAATCACTGAAGCAGCCGACCAGGTACAGACCCCGACCGGATTCCTCGTCCTCGCCGCCGGCCTGGGCCTCCGGGAGGCTCTCACCGGGATCCTGAACCGCACACATCACTCGCTCACCCTTGCGCAGGAGCGCGAGTTGGATGTTGTGCGCGACATCGGCCACATCGTCGCGGCCTGCACCGAGTCCGTGACACAACGCATTGGTGACGAGTTCGGACACGACCAGCGCGAGGTCGTCCTCCAAGCACGCGGCGCCCCAGCCGGCGAGCACCGACTGCGTGAAGTCCCGAGCGGCCTTGACCGACTCGCGACGGGCGGCGAGGGCTTGTATCGCAATATCGGATGTAGGGCCCATATCCCCGGCCAGAGGCTCCATCCACTGAAACGTCGACGTCCGGAACCCTGCGGGACTCGCGACGGTCATCCGTGCCTCCGAGCGGGTACTGGTCCCCGGCCTGTTGGGAACGCCGCCAGAGGACTCGCCTCACAGAGCGTCCATGCACATGCGCGTGCACATGCACACACTTCATTATGAGGATGCCGACCCCAACTGCAAGACCGGATGCACGTGCATCGACGATTTCTGCGTCTGCACTACGCCGATGCACGTGCATTTCGATCGACCAAGGGTCGCTTTACGTCCACTTCCCGGACATATCAGGGAACCGGTCTTTTCCTGCTTTTGGCCATACCTCGGGAATAATCCGGACAAACTACGCGCGCGGTGCTCGGCCGATGTGCGACCGTGCCCGTTCGAGCACTCAGGCCGAGGCGCCCGACGGCTGCCTGGGGGTCGCCTGGGCCCGGTCGACCGAGTCGCTCCCGCGGCCTGTGAACCGGATCACCAGAGCCGTGCCGGCGACCAGGAAGACCGCCAGACCCGGACCGAACAGCAGCCACGGCATGACCGAGACCTCGGTGTCCTCGTCCGGGATGCTGTCCGCCTTCTTGAAGGTGTCGACGTTCGCGCCGATGTTTTCCACCAGGGCGTTGAACTTGGCCAGGATGCGGTCGGTCTCGACCAGGCCCTTGCCGACCTTGGGGTACTGCGTGGCCAGTTCGGCGGTGAACTGCGCGGGGGGCTTCCTCAGCAACGCGGCCATCGACGGAAGCGACTTGGTCTTCATCCCGACCGCCATCTTGCCCAGCGTGTCCAGGTCGTTGTGCGCCTGCCGGTATCCGGCGTCGGTGAAGGTGGGCCGGAACGCGGTGAACATCTTCTCGGACGCCTTGGTCTTGCCGATCACCCCGGTTGCGAAGACCCCGACCACCATGCCGAGACCGACCACCGCGGCGAGCGCCAGGCACACCGTGCTCAGCACGACCCGATTGCCGACCAGGGAGAACACCAGGCCGCCCGCGCCGACCACGAGCAACACGATGCCCGGGATCAGATAGAGGTAGGTGACCGCGGTATTGGGTGCGTCCGCCGTCGGAATGTCGTCGGCCTGGCGGAAGTTCCCGGCCTGCGCGTCCATGGTGCCCGCGAGCTTGTTGAACCGGGGCATGATCGTGGGCAGTTCCTTGAGGCCCTTGCCCACCTCGGGTGCGGTCACGCCCATCAGATTGATCAGCGCCGGCGTCTCGATCCCGGCCTGCTTCGCCAGGCCCGGCAGCGTCTCCGCCTGGAGCTGCGCGAGCATCTCGTTCATCGTGACCAGGTCGGTCCGGCTCTGGGCGATCGCGGCCGGAGTGAAGGCCGGGCGGAAGTCATTGGTCAGATCGTCGACAGCCTGCGTCTTCTTCGGCAGGCCGGCGGCCAGCGGGAAGATGATCAGGGCCGCACCCAGCAGGGCGATCAGCACCAGCGCCACGTGGCGGTATGCACGCACAGCGGGTTCTCCCTTCGCTTTCCGTTATTCCTCGGATCGTATGGGTGATCGCCTCGATCGCCCCGGATCCGCACGGCGGAAAGCACCTGTTCTCGTTGTTTGTCACTCGGGCAGCCGATCTTCGCAAAGAGCAACCCGCCAGTCAGCTACTGGCAAGTAATGTCATGGGATCGAGATCTCCGGCACATCGCTCGCCCGGGCGGGCGATGCCATGGATCGGTCCACCGCCAGGGACTACGTTTGCGCCGGCCGGCTCGTGCGAGCGGCGAGGTGTGAACGGAGGTCGCCGGTGGATCTTGAACCGACGGAAGATCAAAAGGCGGTACGAGCCGCCTTTTCGGAGTTCTTCACGGACCGATGCCCCATTTCCGTGGTTCGCGCGGCCGAGCCGCTCGGCTTCGCGGCGGACCTGTGGCGGCGACTGGCGGCGATGGGCGCGCCCGGCATGGCGCTGCCCGAACGGGCCGGCGGTGGTGGAGCGGGCCGCTCGGATCTGGCCCTGCTCCTGCACGAGGCCGGCCGGGTCCTGGCGCCGGTGCCGCTGAGCGGGCACCTGGCCGCGTCCCCGCTGCTGGTCGACACCCCGTGGTGCGCGGAGGCGGCCGAGGGCACGTTGATCGTGGCGCCCGCACTGCGACCGACCGTGGACGGGCTGGCCCGCCTGGTGCCCGGCGGCGCGGTCGCGCACGTCGTGGTGGCCCTGGACGAGGACGAACTGGTCGCCGTGCGCGGCGAACCGCCGATGACCGCGCTGGTCAACCACGCGTGCGCGCCGCTCGCCGACCGGTACGTGCGCGACGATCGGGGCGGCCGGGTGGTGCTGGCCGACGGGGACGATGCGGCGCGGCGCTTCGCGATGCTGCGCCGCGAGTGGCAGTTGTATACGGCGGCCACGCTGGCCGGGCTGGCCGAGCGGGCGTTGGAGCTGGCGGTTGCGTACACGCTGGAGCGCGAGCAGTTCGGCAAGCCGATCGGCGCGTTCCAGGCGGTCCAGCAGGGGCTGGCCGACCTGGTCGGGCCGGTGGACGGGATCCGACTGCTGGCCGCGCGGGCCGCGTGGTGCGCCGACGAGGGCGATCCGGCGGAGGCCGGCCGGCTCGCGGTGATGGCGTTCCTGGCCGCGGCCGAGGTGGCCCGAACCACGACGTATCGCGCGGTGCACTTCCACGGCGGATACGGGGTGACCCTCGAATACGACATCCAGCTCTACTTCCGTCGCGCGCGGGGTTGGCCGCTGGTCCTGGGCGACCCGGACGAGGAGTACCAGCGGTTGGCGGACGACCTCTTCGGACCTGTGGGGAGCATCTGATGGACTTTCGGCCGAAGGAGTCGGTGGAGGAGTTCCGGCGCTGGATCCGGGCATTCGTCGCGGAGCACCTGACCGAGGACATGATCGAGCGGGCCCGGCGCACCGGCACGTTCCACGACTGGGAGTTCCATCGCGCGCTCGCCGCGACCGGGGTGATCGCCGAGGGCATGGCCGGGCCCGGTCGCAGCACCGGCCGCGATCCGTTGGAGTTGTACGTCCTGTTCGACGAACTCGGGCTGGCCGACGCACCGTTCTACGGGCTGGCCAATACGATGCTGGTGGCGGGCATCGTCGAGCAGATCGGCAGCGCGTTCCATCTGGCCGAGGTGCTGCCCCGATTCCACCGCGGCGAGGCGATCGCGGCGCTCGGCTACAGCGAGCCGGGGTCGGGCTCGGACGTGGCCGCGGCGGCCACTCGCGCGGAGCGCGTCCTGGGCCACCCGGAGGACGAGCCGATGTGGCTGGTGAACGGGCAGAAGATGTTCACCACGCTCGTGCACGAGGCCGGATACGTGATCCTGCTGACCCGCACCGACCCGGACGTGGCCAAGCATCGCGGACTGACCATGTTCCTGGTGCCGATGGACCTGCCGGGCATTTCCTTCCAGCCGGTGGAGACGATGGGCGGAGACCGTACCAACATCACCTACTTCACCGACGTCCGGGTGCCCGATCGTTGGCGGCTGGGCGAGGTCGACGGCGGGTGGGGCGTGATGAAGGTGGCGCTGGCGTACGAGCGCGGTGTGTTCGGCAACATGAACCAGGGTGTCTCGCTGCTGCGGCGGTTCACCCGGTGGGCGGCCGAGAGCGGGGCGATGGACGACACCTCGGTGCGCAAGCGGCTGGCCCGGATCGCGATCGACAACGAGATCACCGCGCTGCTGGCCCTGCGACCGGCGCTGATCGCGAGCGCGGGTGGGTTGCCGACGACCGAGGGCTCGATCGCGAAGTTGTTCGCGAGCGAGGCGTACAACCGCGCCGCCGAGGCGTGCCTGGACATGGCCGGGCCCGAGGGGTTGCTCGGCGAGCCCGGGGACGCGTGGTTCGTCGACCATGCCGCGCGGGACGCTCCGGTGACCACGATCTATGGCGGAACCAGCGAGATCCAGCGCAACAACATCGCCGAGCATCGGTTGGGGCTGCCGCGGGCTCGCTAGGAAGCCCGGGCGTCGGGGCGCCCACCGGGGGGTGCGGCGCCCGGCGTCCACCGATATGACGGGCTCGGATGGCGGGCGGCCGAACGGGTGGCCGGAGCGCGGGCCGCTTCATGGCAGACTTCGGCACCGTTCACACCGGTGAGCGAAACGGAGTTTCTGCCATGCGGCCGCTGCACGACGAGGACCCTTCGAGCGTTGGTGCCTACCGATTGGTGGGCCGGCTCGGCGAAGGGACCACGGCTCGGACCTATCTGGGGGCCGCGCCCGACGACACACCCGTCGTCGTGCGGGTGATCCGGGCCGACCTCGGGCGTGATCCCGCCTTCCGGGCCCGATTCGGCGAAGAGGTGGACGCCGCCCGACGGTTGCCCGGCCTGGGCACGGCGATGATCCTGGACGCCGACACCACCGGGCGTCAGCTCTGGTACGCCACCACCCACCTCCCGGGTCCGACCCTGGAGGAAACGGTGCGCCGGCACGGCCCGTTGCCCGGCCATTCACTGCGCGTGCTCGCCGGCGAACTCGCGGCCGCCCTGGATCGGTTGCACACGGTCGGGCTCCACCACGGCCGACTCGATCCGGCTTCGGTGCTGCTCGGCCCGGACGGACCGTGGTTGCCCGGGCTCGGGATCGCGCACGGGTCGGCCGGCTCTTCGGTAACCGCCGACGGCGTGGTGATCGGCACCGTGCTCGACTCCCCCGGTTTCCGTTCGCCGGAGCAGGTCCGGGATCTGACGGTGGGTCCGCCGAGCGACGTGTTCTCGCTCGGCTCCGTGCTCACGTTCGCCGCGACCGGCGTCGGCCCGTTCGATCGGGGCGGCGCGGCGGGCTCGGTGGCCGATCGGGTCGCCGACGGTGATCCCGAACTCGGCGACGTGCCCGCATCGTTGCGCACCCTGATCGCCGCGTGCCTGGTCAAGGACCCCGCGCACCGGCCCGCACCGGAGGAGGTGGTCCGGGTCGCGGCCGGCACCCCGGGGCCGACCTGGCTGTCCGCGGCCGGCGCCGCGTGGGTGGCCGAACGGGTGGCCAATCCGTGGGAGCCGCCCCAGCCGATGCCCGGCAGCGAGCCGTACGCGCCGGGCACCGTACCGGCCCCGCCGCCCGGCAGCGCGGCCGCGTCCGCATCCGCTTCCTCGGCTGCGGCCGCGGCGGACGCCGAACCCGACCCGGCACCGGCCGAGGCCGCGACCTTGGCCGAACCGGCGGCCACGCCCGAGCCCGCCGCGCCGCCCGCCAGGGCGGCAGCCCCCTCCCGCGCCCGTCGGTCCGACACCCGGGCCAAGTCCCGCCGCGGCTTCCTGGCCGTCGCGGGCGGCGCCGCGGTGCTCGGCGGCGCGGTGGCGGCCTGGGCGCTGAGCCGGGGCGGCGACTCGCCCAAAGCCACACCGAAGAAGCCCGTGCCGCCGCCGAGTCCGGTCGCCTCGGCCGGTCCGAGCACGCACACCTCGGTGCAGGAACTCACCGTCTGGACCACCGAGAACCTGGTGCCCACCGCGCTGCTCGGCGACCTGGGACTGGAGTTCGGAAAGAGCGCTTCCGGGGTCCGGCTGGGCAGCCGGCTCCAGTCCAGGGCCGGCTACACCCAGGCCCTGGAGCAGGCGCTGCGCGCGGGCCGCGGGCCGGACGTGTTCGAGTTGGACCTGCTCGCCCTGGCCCGGTTCAAGGCTGCCGACCTGATCATGGACCTGACGCCGCATCAGAGCCGGTTCGACGCCAACACCTGGTTCCCCGCGGTGCGCGCCTCGGTCACCTCCGCCGGCCGGATCATGGCGCTGCCGCTGGCCGCGAACGTGCCCGTGGTGCTGTACGACAAGGGGTTGTTCCAGGCCGCACAGGTGGGCGTACCCGCCGATCGGGTGACCTGGGTCGCGGACCTGGAGAAGTTGCGCCTGGCCAACGCGAGCAACCCCGACTACCGCGCGCTGTACGTACCCGGCGGCGGGTGGCCGATCCTGGCCTCGTGCGTATGGGAGGACGACGGCACGATCGCGGTCCAGGAGGGCGACGCGTGGCGCGGCACGCTCGACCTGCCCGGCTCGGTGGAGGGGGCCAGGTTCTTCCGTCACCTGCAGTCCTACGCGCCGGACGCGATCGGCGTGGGCAACGACGACCCGGCGATCGTCACCCGCGTGGCCAAGGGCAACGTCGCGTCGGCGATCGCCGACTCGGCACTGTACGACGCGGTGGTGGCGGCGAATCCGGCGTTGCGCGCGGTGCTGGGTGCGTTCGCGATCCCGGGCCGCACGGCGGGCAGACCGGCCGCGGTCGGGGTGCGCGGCACGGTGCTCGCGGTGTCGGCGTCCAGCCTGTTCAAGGAGTCCGCGATGGACCTGCTGGCGCTGATCGCCACCGAGCGCTGGCGCTCGCGGATCGCCACCGACGGCCGACTGGTCCCGGTGCGCACCGGCCTGGACCGGGCCCTGCCGCCGGACAATCCGATGATCGCGGCCTCGATCACGGCGTTGCCGGTGGGCGGGCGGGCGTATCCGGTCGCGCCCGGCTGGTCCGAGCGCCCGCTGGTCGAGCTTTCCAGGCAGACCCTGGCCGGCACCGATCCGCTGGCCGCGGCAGCCGCCGCGAACCCGATCGTGGCCCGCGAGTTCGGCGTTTCGCCGGCTTGATGGATCTCCCGAGCAGGGCGGGTGGGCAAGCGGCCCAGGGTTTGACAACATCCGTATCCCACCGACCGGAGGAGCCGCACTGTGCCGTCGTGGAATGACGACCCGCAGGTGTCATCAGAGCTGACATCGGAGGATGGCGCATCGGCCCACCCGCCCCCTCGGCCCACCCATGCGCCGATGGCCGGGCCACCACCCCCGCAACCCTCGGACGGATCGCCGCCGCACTACCCGGCCGGGCCACCGCCGCAGCAGTACCCGGGCGGAGTCCCGGCGCAATACCCGGCCGGCCCGCCGGCGCAGTACCCGGGCGGTGCGACACCGCAATACCCGGCCGGCCCGCC
Source organism: Embleya sp. NPDC005575 (assembly GCF_040605455.1). Lineage (NCBI taxonomy): Bacteria > Bacillati > Actinomycetota > Actinomycetes > Kitasatosporales > Streptomycetaceae > Embleya > Embleya sp. NPDC005575. The sequence continues at coordinate 99,452 of NZ_JBEXCV010000010.1, forward strand.
GCCGCAGTACCCGAACGTGCCGCCTCCCCCAGGCTGGGGACCCACTCCGCCGCCACCCGGCGGCGGTGCATCGTCTCGGCGCACAGTGATGGTGGCCGGTTCGGTCGCGGCGGTCGTCGCGGCCGGTGGCGGTGTCGCCGCGTGGTTGCTCACCCGCGGCGAGGACAAGGGCGCCGCGCCCACACCGACGCCGCGCCCCACCACGCCGGCGCCCCCGGTCCCGCCCACCCCGGAGCCGCCCACCGGCGAGAGCGGCCCGTACACGCTCACGCTGTGGCTGGAAAAGCCGCTGACCCCGGGCGTCGACCAGGCCAAGACGAACACCGACCTGGCCGCCGCGCTGCTCAAGGCGGATCCGTACGGGACCGCCCGCACCGAGGTCCAGGAGACGATCGACAATCGCAAGCTGGACACCGCGCTGAGCGCGGGCAACGGCCCGGACATCTTCCCGGCGCAGACCTTCACCCTGGCCCGTCGGGTGCGACGCGGGGACCTGCTCGACCTCACGCCGTACGCGAGCCGGTTGAACGTGGATGCCTGGCACCCGGCGGCCCGGGCGGCGTGCACGTTCGAGGGCAGGCTGTACGCGCTGCCGATGGACGTGTACGCGCCGGTGGTGGTCTACGACAAGCGGCTGTGCGACCCGGCCGGATTCACCGTGCCACGCACTCGGGACGAGTGGATCGCGCAGTTGGACAAGCTCAAGCAGCACTACGCGAGCGACCCGAAGTTCGAGGCGCTGCACTTGGTCGGCAAGGCGTGGCAGACGATCGCCGCGTGCCTGTACCAGGACGACTGCGAGATAGCCGTGCGCGAGGGCGAGCGCTGGGCCGGACGGCTCGCCGGCCCGGAGGGCCGAGCGGGCATCACCTTCTACCAGAAGCTCCAGGCGTATTCGACCGCGCCGAAGGACGTCGAGGAGGCCAATGATCCGGCGGGCCAAAGCACCGCCGTGCTCGCGGGGGGCAAGGCGGCGATGATGATCCAGGCCGACTGGATCTTCCCGGATCTGCTGCGCTCTTCCCCCGAGACGGCGCGCAACCTGGGCGCCTTCCCGATGCCCGGCCGCGGTGCGGACAAGCCCGGAGCGGTCGGCGTGTGGGGCGGGGTGCTGGCGGTGTCGGCGAAGACCCCGCACCCCGCGGGCGCGGTGAACATGCTCCGGGTGCTGGCCTCGGCGACCTGGCAGGAGCGGTGGGCGAACGAGAACGAGACGGTGCCGGCCCTGGCCGACCTGACCACCACCTCGGGCAGCACGAACGTGATGCGACCGGCCACGTTGGCCGCGCTCGGGCAGGGCCGGCCCTACCCGCAGGCGCCCGGCTGGTCGGCGGTGCCGCTCAAGAACTTCGCCGAGAACGTGTTGGCGAAGGGGCTCGACCCGAACGGGGCCGGGCGAAGCGCGGACGCCATGATCGCTGCCACCTTCGACAAGGACACCAACCTCTGATCGTCGGGTGGCCGGCGCACCGTCCTTGTCACCCACACGGCGCAAGAAATCCTCAAGCGTAAGCCCGCCGCGGTTCACGCGGCGGGCTTCCCGCATTACCCACCCTCCGCATTCACACGGCCGCCTACCGTCGTCTCACTTTCCCTTCGAGTGACCGGCGGTTTCCGGATTCGGCAGTACATGTCCCGCCGTCGGGTCGCTCTCCGAGTACACGAGGATGCGGTCCGTCATGTCCGGAAGTCCCGATCCCTCCCGGGCCGATCTGCTCCGCGGCAGCCTCACGGCCGTCGCCCCCGCCGCGCACGATCTGGTCTCGCACTTCTACGCCCTGCTGTTCCTGCGCCGGCCCGACCTGCGCGAGTTGTTCCCGCCGGCCATGGATCTTCAGCGCGACCGACTGCTCGCCGCGCTGCTGCGGCTGGGCGCGGGCGGCGACACACCTCACGAGCTGCGCCGCTTCCTGCGCCGGCTGGGCCGGGACCACCGCAAGTACGGCGTACTCGACGAGCACTACGACGCGGTCGGCTCCGCGCTGATCGGGGCCTTGGCCCGCTACCTGGGCACCCGCTGGACGGCCGAACTCCAGGCTGCCTGGCTGGAGGTGTACACGTGGGCGGCGGCGGTGATGATCGAGGCCGCCGCCGACGACGCCGAGGAGTCCCCGCCCTGGTGGGACGCGGTGATCACCGGCCACGAGTCGCGCGGGCGGGACATCGCGGTGATCACCGTGCAGCCGGATCAGCCGCTGCCCTATCACCCCGGCCAGCACGTGAGCCTGGAGACGCCGTGGTGGCCCAGGGTGTGGCGGCACTACTCGATCGCCAACGCACCGCGTGTGGACGGCCGGCTCGAACTGCACGTGCACGCGGTGCCCGCGGGTTGGGTGAGCAACGCGCTGGTGCACCGGGCCCGAGTCGGCGACCACGTTCGGCTCGGGCCCGCGCGCGGCGGCCTGGTGCTGCGCGGCGAGACGCTGCGCAGCACGCTGTGCGTCGCCTCCGGAACCGGCCTGGCGCCGATCAAGGCGCTGGTCCAGCACATGGCCCAGCGGCAGTTGGCCAACCGGGCGCACGTGTTCATCGGCGCGAAGTACGGGGTGGACCTGTACGACCTGAACGCGCTGTCCGCGATGGCGGAGGTGTATCCGTGGCTGAACGTGATCCCGGCGGTCACCCACGACCGCTCCTTCGCCGGTGATCAGGGCGCGCTGCCCGACGTGCTGGCCCGGTACGGGCGCTGGCCCGACCACGACGTGTTCGTCAGCGGGTCGGCGGCGATGGTTCGGGCCACCGCACACCGGCTGACCGGCGAGCTGGGCGTCGCCCCGCAGCGGCTGTACACCGAGAGTCTGGACGAGATCGCCCAGGGGCCGCGGCTGCTCCAGGGCTGCTGAGCTGCGGACACTCAACCGCGGGGGCGTAACGTACGGGGCACCAGGGTCGTGTCGAAGCGACCGGTTCGAACAGCAGCAGGAGCACCCGCATGGTCAGCAAGCCGCCCGTGAACGACGTCGGCGACGAGGGCCTCGTGATCGGCCCGCCCAAGGAGTACGCGGCCGGACTGCCGGCCGTCGCCTGGTCGCTGCGCCATGCCGGCCGCCAGATGGGGGTCAAGCGCAGCCTGCTCACCCTGGTTCAGGTCAACCAGAAGCAGGGCTTCGACTGCCCCGGGTGCGCGTGGCCCGAGCCGCACCATCGCAGCGTCGCCGAGTTCTGCGAGAACGGCGCCAAGGCGGTCGCCGAGGAGGCCACCGTGCGCCGGGTGGACGCGGACTTCTTCGCCGCGCACCCGGTCGCCGAGTTGGCCGTCAAGTCGGACTACTGGCTGGGCCAGCAGGGCCGGCTGACCGAGCCGATGTACCTCGCCGAGGGCGCCTCGCACTACGCGCCGATATCGTGGGAGGACGCGTTCGGGGTGGTCGCCGAGGAGTTGGCGGCGCTGGACTCGCCGGATCGGGCGGCGTTCTACACGTCGGGCCGCACCAGCAACGAGGCCGCGTTCGTGTACCAGTTGTTCGTGCGCGCGTTCGGCACGAACAACCTGCCGGACTGCTCCAACATGTGCCACGAGTCGAGCGGCTCGGCGCTGACCCAGACGCTCGGGGTCGGCAAGGGCAGCGTGTCGCTGGAGGACCTGTATCAGGCCGACCTGATCTTCGTGGTCGGGCAGAACCCGGGCACCAACCACCCGCGGATGTTGTCCGCGCTGGAGAAGGCCAAGCAGGCGGGCGCCTCGATCGTGGCGGTCAACCCGCTGCCCGAGGCGGGACTGCTGCGGTTCAAGAATCCGCAGAAGGTGTCCGGCATGCTCGGCTCGGGCACCCGATTGACCGACGAGTTCGCGCAGATCCGCTTGAACGGCGACCTCGCGCTGTTCCGGGCACTGAACCGGCTGCTGCTCGAAGCCGAGGACGCCGCGCCGGGCACCGTGCTGGATCGTGCGTTCATCGACGAATACACGCACGGCTTCGAGGAGTTCGCAACGGATGTGCGGACCACGCCGTGGGCCGACGTGCTCGAGGCCACCGGGCTCGCGCGCGAGCAGATCGAGCGCATCCATCGGCGTGTGCTCGACTCGCAGCGGATCGTGGTGTGTTGGGCGATGGGTCTGACCCAGCACAAGAACTCGGTGCCGACCATCCGCGAGGTGGTCAACTTCCTGCTCGTGCGCGGCAATGTCGGCCGGCCGGGCGCCGGGGTGTGTCCGGTGCGCGGGCACAGCAACGTGCAGGGCGACCGGACGATGGGCATCTACGAGAAGCCCTCGACGGCGTTCCTGGACGCGCTGGAGAAGGAGTTCGGCTTCGCCCCGCCGCGCGAGCACGGATACGACGTGGTGGACACCATCCGGGCGATGCGCGACGGCAAGGTCGAGGTGTTCGTCGCGGTGGGCGGCAACTTCGTCTCGGCGACCCCGGACACGAGCGCGACCGAGGCCGCGTTGCGAGCCACCCGACTGACCGTCCAGGTGTCCACCAAGCTCAATCGTTCGCATGCGGTCACCGGCCGGCGGGCGCTGATCCTGCCCACGCTGGGTCGCACCGAGCAGGACGGGTTCGTCACCGTCGAGGACTCGATGAGCGCGGTGCACATGTCGCGCGGCAAGCTGCCGCCGGCCTCGCCGCACCTGCGCTCCGAGCCGGCGATCGTCTGCGGGCTCGCCGAGCGGGTGCTCGGCGATCGGGTGGCGGTGCCCTGGCGCGAGTTCGCACGCGACTACGACCTGATTCGGGATCGCATCGAGCAGGTGATCCCGGGCTTCACCGACTTCAATCGGCGGGTGCGCGAGCCCGGCGGCTTCGTCCTGCCGCACGGGCCGCGCGACGCGCGGACGTTCCCGACCACGACCGGCAAGGCGAACTTCTCCCGCAACGACCTCGCGGTGCTGCGGGTACCGCCGGGCCGGCTGATCCTGCAGACGGTTCGCTCGCACGACCAGTACAACACCACGATCTACGGCCTGGACGACCGCTATCGCGGGATCAAGCAGGGCCGCCGGGTGGTCTTCGTGAACCCGACCGACCTGGCCGAACTCGGCATCGCGGACGGCGCCCTGGTCGACCTGGTCGGCGAGTGGAGCGACGGCACCGAGCGCCGAGCGCCGTCGTTCAAGGTGGTGTCCTACGACACCGCCGCGGGCTGCTGCGCGGCCTACTTCCCGGAGACCAACGTGCTGGTGCCGCTGGACAGCACGGCGGACGAAAGCAACACGCCGACCTCGAAGTCGATCGTGGTCCGACTGGAGCCGCACTCGCGCTGACACGGCGGCCGGGTTTGTCGAGCGCCGGACGGGCTGATCGGCCCGTCCGGCGCTTTCGGACCTGTGCGGACGCCGTGCTCGGTGCCCCGGGAACTAGCCCTGGAAGCGGGCCGCGAGTACGGCTGCCAGGCGGCGGGAGGCGAAGCCGGTGCCGTGGACGAAGCGGACCACCGGGCCGAAGGTCGCCGCGGCCGGCGGGCCGGTGACGTACAGGCCCGGCACGGTCGTCTCGAACGCCGCGTCCAGCGCGGGCAGCCCGCCGACCGTGGTGATCCGCCGCCGCACGTGCGGCGCGAGGAAGCCCAGCGCGGCCAGGTCGATCCGGTAGCCGGTCGCCGCGAGCACATGGTCCGTGTGCACCTCGCGCTGGTATCCGGTCCGGTCCCGGAGCAACATCCGGGCCCGCCCGTCCGGCTCGCGGCGGGCCCCGGTGACCGTCTGCGCGTCCCGCACCGGGACCCGCCCGTCCAGCCGATCCCGCAACCACCAAGCGGCCGAGGGGCCGAGGATGCGCCGGGCCAGGTCGACCCGCACGCGCGCGGGCAGCAGCCGGAACGCGGCCGGCCCG
>NZ_JBEXCV010000011.1:0-99250 GCF_040605455.1 Embleya sp. NPDC005575
GCACGGCGGGCGGCGGCGAGGCCGGTGCCGGCGACCCACCCGCGCCGGACGGGCCGCCCGCGAGGCGACCCGCCCAACCCGGGTTCGGCCCCGGAACAGCCGAAACGTCGCCCGCCGGGTGCGGACCCGGAGCCGGGGCCTGCCTCCGGTCCGCCGTCTGCCCCGACGGGCCGGGTCGGCCGGTGGGCGAGTCGCCCGAGTCGCGGCGCGAAGCCGCCTCACGCGGCGCACCGGCGCGCAGCCACGAGGCCGTGCTCGGCACGAGGCGGTGGTAGGCGGCCACCGCACCACTGGGCATCACCCGCGCGTAGAGCCCGGCGAGGATCTTCGGGCCGCCCTTCGCGTCCGCTTCGGGGTCGGCCAGGAAGCGGCCGAGCGACTGGAAGAAGCGGGCCCGCTCGGCCAGCGCCTCCGGCTGCATGGACAGCGACCAGGCGGCCTCGTCACCGCTCGTGCTCTCGATCGACTTGGCGACCTCGGGCAGCTCGGTCAGCTTCACGTGCCGCAGCACGTCCTCGGACGGCCAGGCCCACTGGACCGCGCCCCACACGGGGTTGATCGGCAGTTCGCGGCGGCCCGGGGTGGCCTTGCCGACCCCGATCAGGCTCCACAATGTCCAGCCGTTCGCGGTCCGTTCGGGCACCGGCGGCAGCGCCACCGACTCCATGGTGACCCAGCCGCGCAGCTCGTCGCTGCGGTGGATTCCGCTCAACAGGCCGGCGACGCCCGGGCGTCGCCGCGGCTGTACCTGTGCGGCCTGGCGCAGCACGTGTTCACGATCGAACGACATGTGTTGTCCCTACTCCCATCGAATCCGTTGTGGTGTCGAACGATCAGGCGTGCGTCGGGTGGGCGACGATCATCGTGGTGTCCCGGTCCTGCCACGCGTTGACGAAGTCCGCCAGCGGAATCGGCTCGGTCTGGCCGAACGGCGCACCCGGGTCGTTGAGCAGGACATAGACCGAGCCGTCGGGCTGGGTGTCGATGCCGGTGACCCACACGGCGTGTCCCATCGTGGGGTCCTGCTCCATCGGCGCACCGGTGGCCGGGTCGTGCATCGGGGACCAGATCTCCTGCGCGTCCAGCGCGACGATGACCTGGTCGCCCTTCTCCAGCGCGTCGAGCATCTGCCGCATGTCGGCGCCCGGCACCATGTCGGTGTCCACACCGTGCATCTCGAGCAGCTTGCCGATGTCGTCGGTTCTGGTGCCGTTCTCGGGGTCGTAGATGCCGGCCTGCTGGGCCTCGGTCATCAGCGCGTTCTCGTCCAGCGGCACGCCGGTGAGCTTCTCCAGGATCATCCCCTGGGAGACCACCGCGCAGCTGGTCGGGCTGACCTGCTGCTGCCAGTACTGCGCGTCGCCGACCGGGTCCCCGAAGCCGTCGAACTGCGCCGGCGTCCAGTTGTCCGGCGCGTGGTACTCCCAGTTGCCCTGATCGTCGGGGACCGCGCCCCACGCGGCGGGGACGCCGGGCTCGGTGTTGCCCGTGCCCGGGTAGCTCGCCGGGTCCGCGTACGGGTCGTTGCCCTGCGGCTCGGCGTACGGGTCCGTGCCGTACGGGTCGCCGTAGGGGTCCGCGTACGGGTCGCCGTAAGGATCGCCGTACGGGTCGTTCGCGACCTGGTCGTCGTACCACTGCTGACTGGGCGTGGCGACGGGCTCGTTGTTGTCGTTGGGGTCGAACATGTGCGGGTCGTACGCGTCGATCCTGCCGTCGCCGTCGCTGTCCGCGTGGAACGGGTCGTAGTTCGGGTCGTTGAGCGGATCGAAGTTCGGGTCCGTGTACGGCAGAGTGGAGTTGGGGTAGGTACCGCCATTGCTCTCGCCGCCCGCGTCGGTCTCCCACAGTGGTGCCGCCCCGACAGTGCCCCCGTCGGCGGTGTCCAGCGTGTCGATGGTGTCGTCGGAGACCATCGCGAACAGGTCGTCGTCGTGCGTGTAGTCGCTCATCTGCCGAATTCCCCCCGGCGTGTGAGGCGCTCGCGCTGGTTGTTCACCGTGTCGCGGCGCCGTTCCGTCTGCCTGTCCGCGTCCTGCAACAGGCTTCTGCGAGCCGCGAGGATATCCTCACGGCGGTGATGCTCGGCCACCAGTTCGGCGACCGTCGCCTCGTACCTGGCCCGGTAGCGGTCCACGTGTTGTGAGACGTCCAGCGAATAGTGCGTCGTGGCCGTGCCGACGGCTTCGTCGATCTGTCGGGACAAACCGTCGGCGACGGTTCGCAGTGTCTGATGCATTTCGGCGCGTGCGCGGTTCCGCAGAGCCGTCATGTCAGTGGATGAGAGTGAATCGGCAACTTTGGCCATGAATCCGCCGAAGCCGGCCCGGCCGGAGGGTGCCCCCGGGTCGCCGTTTCTGGCGCCGCCGAACCACTGGTCCAGCGCACCACCGATGCGCGCGCCGGGGGTTCGCGGGGTGGTCGGGTCGAGTCGCACGGCGCGGATCTGTTGGGTGACCCCGGTGACCGAGTCCTGATAGGCGCGCATCGCCGCGTCCGCGAGTTGATGCCCGGTCAGCACGGTGACCCGGTCCGGGCCGGTCGGGCGGTGGATCGCGCCGAGCTTGCGGTACGCCGCTTCGAACGCGGTGTCCGCAGCCGCCCGTGCGCTCTCGGCGGCGGTGGCCAGCGCGCCGGTGACGGCCTGCTGCACGATGTCGCCGATCCGGGGCAGGCCCTGCCGGATCAGTTCGGGCGCGCGGACCGCGATCACCGCGCGCAGTTCGTCCGGAGTCTCCGCGCCGTCCAGCGCGTGGTCGATCTCGGCCTGGGTGTAGCGCCACCACTGCGGGGCCATGCCGCCGACCGCCTGTTGGGCGCGCTGGGCGCCGGCGCCCAGCAGACGCGCGGTCTCGCCGTGTTGGGCTCGGACGAATGCGGCCATGTCGGCGATCCGGGCGCCCGCGAGTTCGGCCTCCTCGGCGTCCAGTCGCTGCTCGGCGAAGGTCACCTCGCGGCGCAGTTCGTCGAGCAGGTCCTCCAGCAGTCGCAGCAGGTGGTCGGATACCGCGACGATGCGTTGACGCTGCATCAGGTCCCGGAGTCGGGCCAGAGTGCGCGGGAACTCCTCGGCCCAGTAGGCCTGTTCCGGTCCGCGCAACGGGCGTCCGGAGGCGAGCCGGACCACCGGTTCGGCGGCGACCGGCTCGACCACCGGGTCGGCCACGCCCAGCATCCGGGCGAACCGCTGCCGTACGTGCGCGAGCAGGTCCTCCCGTTCGTCCTCGTCGATGTGGTCCATCTTGGTGACCAGGACGATGCAGCGGCGCAGTTGCCCGGGGTCGAGCGCGTCGGTCAGGAACTCGGCCAGCGATACCGGCGAGGGCGACGTGGACGCGGTGAGCACCGCCGCGACGTCGGCCATGTCGCGCATCACCGTGCGAGTGATCTCGGTGTGTCCGACCCGGGCGTTGGTACCGGGTGTGTCGATGATCACCAACCCGTCGCGCAGTGCGTCGGCGGGGTGGCGGACCTCCAGGCTCTGTACGAGCGGCGCGATCGTGTCGTCGGCGGTGAGCAGCCGCAAAATGCCGGCCGTGTCGTCGGGAACGGCCGCGTGCGGGGCGAGATGCGCGAGCATCCGGCCGAGCGGACTGGCCGCGCCGGTGTACCGCCCGGAGGGGTAGACGTAGCGGATCCCGTCGCCGTTGAAGCGCACCTCGACGGCGAACTCGTCACCGTATGTGATCCTGGTCGCGGCGCCCGTGGTGGGCAGCGCCGAGGTGGGCAGCAGGTCCTCGGTCAGGAGTGCGTTGATGAACGTGCTCTTGCCGGCCGAGAATTCGCCGATCACGGCGAGGTAGTACCGGTCGTCGCGCAGTCGCGTCTCGATCTCGCGGATGCGTTCGGTCAGCTGTGTCAGTCGCTCCTGGTCGCCGACGATGCGGCGGACCATGGCGAGTGCGAAGTCGAGGTGGTCGGACGTCTCGGTGAGCGCCTCGACCACATCGCGTCGTTTCGAACGATCCCCGGCCATGCCGCGAGAATCCACCACCGCGCCCCCTCCCGACGGTGCCCTCCCCGATGTACGGGCGATCCTGTCACGCGGGCGCGAATCCCGTCTCGGTGCATTCGCATGCCGGCCGGGCCGATCGGTGCAACCGCTGTGGCTCTTGTGAGACGGCCGTCGGAATGGTGCGATATAGGCGCCGAGGCGACCCCTCGCACCTGATCCACGCCGTCGTCCCATCCGACCTGATCGGTTCGAATGGTATGTATTCGGCGCATACTGGTTGCGTGTGGGTGCCTCGGCTCGTCCGGCGAGTCGATTCCGATGCGATCAGGAGATGGCATGTTCGAGGAGGCCCAGTATCTGGCCCCGGTCACCCGTAGGGCCGATGGCGGAGTCGAGGTCGAGCTGTCCCGCAGCCACCCGGGGTTCGCGGACGCGGTGTACCGCGAGCGCCGGAATCGGATCGCGGAGCTGGCCCTGGACCACCGGCGCGGCGATCCGATCCCGGAGGTCGAGTACACCGATGAGGAGCACGAGGTCTGGCGCCTCGTCTCGCACGAGTTGTCCGTCTCGCACGCGGAGTACGCGGTCTCGGACTACCTGGAGGGCACCGCGCGGCTGAAACTGCCGAGCGACCGGATCCCCCAGTTGGAGGAGGTCAGCGGCGCGCTGGAACCGCTCACCGGCTTCCGTTACCTGCCGGCGGCCGGCCTGGTCCCGCTGCGCGACTTCTACGGATCGCTGGCCGACTCGTACTTCCACTCCACGCAGTACATCCGTCACCACAGCGTGCCGCTGTACACGCCCGAGCCGGATGTCGTCCACGAGGTGATCGGGCACGCCAACATGCTCGCCTCGGACCGGTTCGCCGCGTTGTACCGGGTGGCCGGTGAGGCGGCCCGTCGGGTGGAGAGTCGCGAGGCCTTGGAATTCGTCTCGAAGGTCTTCTGGTTCACCCTGGAATTCGGCGTCATGCACGAGGCCGGCGCGCTCAAGGCCTACGGCGCGGGCATCCTGTCGTCCTACGGCGAGATCCGCGAGTTCCGCACGGTCGACATCCGCGACCTGGACCTGGTGGCCATGGGCACGATGCAGTACGACATCACCCACTACCAGGACATCCTGTACGCGGCCCGCTCGATGACCCATCTGGAGGACGTCGTCGGCGCCTTCTGGACCACGTGCACCGACGACTCGATCGCCGCCCTGACGGCCTCGGCGAAGACCCCGTAGGTCCCTCCTCCGTAGTCGTTCACTCGGGCGGGTGATCGGACGCCGAACACCCGGTCTCCCGCCCGAGTGGCTCTCTACTCGCCTTGGTCCCGGAGGTTACTCTCGCAGCGCGTCGACATCGACCGTGAACAAAAGCGGCGCGCCTATGCCCGCAGTGCCATCCCGCTGTATTTGTTGGTGGATCGAGAGCAGGGCAAGGTGACGCTCTTCTCGTCGCCCAAGGGCGACGACTACCCGGAGAGCTACACCGGCCCCTTCGGCAAGCAGATTGATCTGCCCGCCCCGTCCTCGACGACCTTGGACACGACCGGATTCGTCCGACGCTTGACGGCACTTCGGCCGGGTGCCTCACACCCGCCGGACGAACACCCGGCCGAAGTCCCCGCCCGTGGCCAAGAGGGTGCCGTCGGCGGAGAAGGCCAGGCGGCGGATGCGTTGGTCGTCGTGGCCGGGGAGCGGCTCGCCGGCCGCCTGGCGCAGGTTCGCGTCGTACACGTGCAGCGCGCCCGTGCGGTGGCCGCCCACCGCGATTCGTCGGCCGTCCGGTGAATAGGCCCACGCGTAACACGGGGCCCAGCCGTTCGGGTGGTGCGGGTTGGTGAAGTGCCAGGCCGGCTCGCCGGTGTCGATCGAGAGCGCGAACGGCCCGTGCACCCGACCCCGGTTGACCAGAAGCAGGGTCTCGCTCGGATCGAAGCCGAGGCCGCCGGTCTCCCACTCGAGCGGCACCCGCGCGGTCGGGCGGCCGGTCTCCACGTCCCACACCTCGACCTCGTTGGTCGGATCGTCGGTCGCGTCCCGGTGCCCGTAGACCAGTCCGCGACTGACCCGCCACACCGCCAACAACCGGCCCGAGGGAGACAGCGCGGCGCCCCGGCACTCGGTGGCCGGCGACCCCGTGGACACCTCACACACCTGCGTACCGGCCGCGTCCAGGACACGAACCCGGTCGCCGGCGTCGAAGACCACGAGCCGTTGGCGGGCCGCGTCCCAGGACGGCTGCACGGTGTGCGGGTTGAACAGCGCGTCCTCGAACTGCCGGTAACAGGCCAGTTGTTCCTCGCGCAGTGTGGTCAGGTCGAGCCGCCGCGTGGCGCCGCCGACCGTGTAGACCACGGCCGACCCGGTCGCGTCGAACAGCACGCTGTCGATGCCGGTCAGCCGCTCGGCCGTCGGCACCGCGTGCACCGTGCGCCGGATCCCGGTGGCCACGTCCACCAGGCGGATCGCGCCGTCGTAGGCGATCAGCACGGTGTGCCCGTCCGGATGCAGGTCCATCGCGCGCGACGAGGTCTTGCCCGGTGGCATGAACTCCAGCACCACCTGATCCTCGGCCCCGCCCAGCCGGACGAACCCGGATCGCAGCGCCTTGACCACCTCCCGGCGCAGCGCGACCTCCGCGGCGGCCGGATCCGCGAACTCCTTTCGCGTCTCCCGAACGGCCCCGTTCCCCGACCACGCGGCCCGGACGAACTCGGCGCCGGCCACGGCGAACTTCCGATACTTGGGTCCCACGGAATCCGGCAGGGTGAGGGTGATCTGCTCGTGTCGCATCCGTGCACGATAGCCAGTGCGGCGGTGTGCCGGCCGGTCCCGGAGCGGGAGTGGTCGGCACACCGGCCGGCCGGCGGAAGTCCTCGTACGGATTCCGGTGTCGCGCGTCGGGGACGGACATGTGACGTTCCTTCAGGCTGACTCGGCCGCACGCACGGCGGCCGGAACGGGGGAGGGGACGGCGGCGAGCAGGGCCTTCGTATAGGGGTCCTGCGGATGCGCGACCAGATCGTCGGCCGGACCGGTCTCCACCACACGGCCCTCGCGCAGCACCACGATCCGGTGGCTGATCGAGCGCACCACGGCGAGGTCGTGTGCGATGAACAGCAGTGCCAGGCCCAGTTCGGCCTGGAGTTCGGCGAGCAGGTTGACCACCTGGGCCTGCACCGAGACGTCCAGCGCGGATACCGCCTCGTCGCAGATCAGCACCGAGGGCGCGGGTGCCAACGCCCGGGCGATACCGATTCGTTGCCGCTGCCCACCGGAGAAGTCGCGGGGAAAGCGGGAGGCGACGGCCGGATCCAGACCGACGCGCTCCAGCAGCTCCAGGACCCGCGCCCGGCGTTCCAACGGTGTGCCGATGTGTTGGGCGTGCAGCGGGTCGGCGACGATGTCGCCGACCGTCATCCTGGGGTTGAGCGAGGCATACGGGTCCTGGAAGACCATCTGCACCTCGCGGGCGAGCCGGCCCTTGCCGGCCACCCGGATCACGCCGCGATCGGGTTTGTGGATGCCGACGATCGCCCGGGCCAGGGTGGACTTGCCCGAGCCCGACTCGCCGACGATGCCGAGCGTCTCGCCCGGATACAGAACCAGGTCCACGTCCGTCAGCGCCGCCACCGCCGGCCGCCCCCGGGAACGGAACGTCTTGGACACGCCGCTCACTTCGAGTACCGGCGAGGTCGGATCCGGCGCCCTGCGCGCGATCGGTTCGGGCGCGTGAGCCGGCGCCTCGGTCGGCGGCACCCAGCACGCGGTCCGCACGGCGTCGGTGACCGGGACCAGGTCCGGCTGCTCGGTTCGGCACCGGTCGACGGCCGCCGCGCACCGGTCCGCGAACGCGCAGCCGAGCACCGGCAGGGCCAGGTCCGGTGGTGTGCCGGGGATGCCCGCGAGCCGGGTGCCCGAGGGGGTGTCCAGGCGCGGCACCGCACGCAACAGCCCGGCAGTGTACGGGTGTCGGGGCGCGGTGAGCACCTCGGCGACCGGCCCCTGTTCGACCACTCGGCCGCCGTACATCACCGCGACCCGGTCGCAGCGCTCGGCGACCACGCCCATGTTGTGCGTGATCAGCAGCACGGCGGTGCCCAGTTCGCGGCGCAGCGTGTCCAGCAACTCCAGGATCTGCGCCTGCACGGTCGGATCCAGCGCGGTGGTCGGCTCGTCCGCGATCAGCACGTCGGGCCGGTTGGCCAGGGCCAGCGCGATCATCACCCGCTGACGCATGCCGCCGGAGAACTGGTGCGGGTAGCCGCGCAACCGCGCGCCCGGGATGCCGACCAGCTCCGACAACTCGACCGAGCGGGCGTGACGCGCCCTGCGGTCGCCGAACCCGTGCGCGCGCAGCGCCTCGTCCAGTTGTCGGCGCACCGTCAGCAGCGGGTTCAGCGACGTCATCGGGTCCTGGAAGACCATGCCGATCCGCCGTCCGCGCACCCCGGTGAGCGCCGCCTCGGACGCCGCGACCAGGTCGGTGTCGCAGTCCAGCAGCACCGATCCGCCCGTGATCCGGCCCGTCTGCGGCAACATCCGGGCGAGCGCGAGCGCGGTCGTCGACTTGCCCGAGCCGGACTCGCCGACGATGCCGAGCATTTCGCCGGCGGCCAGGTCCAGATCCACGCCGCGCACCGCGTGCACCGGCCCGCGGGCCGAGTCGAACTCCACCCGCAGGTCGTGTGCCGCCAGCAGTGGGGTGGCGGCGCGGATTTCGGCGGGTTTGTCGATCGTGACGGTCATCGCCGGACCCCCTTGTTGAGTGCTTCCGCGAGCAGGTTCAGACCCAGCACGAACGCGCTGATCGCGACGAGCGGGCCGATGGCGTAGATCGGATGGTCCTGGAGGTGCATCACCGAGCTGCTGACGATCGAGCCGAGCGAGGGCTCCGGCGGGCGCACGCCGATCCCGATGAAGCTCATCGCGCCCTCGACGATCACCGCGATCGACAGCGATACCGCGATCTGCACGACCAGGGGGTCGGCCGCGTTGGGCAAAATGTGCCGGACCAGCAGGCGAACCCGCCCGGCGCCGCCGACCCGGGCCGCCAACGCGTATTCGCGCTCGCGGTGGGACAGGATCGCGCCGCGCAACATGCGGCCGAACCCGGGCGCCTCGACCACCGCGATCACCACGATCACCGTGGTCTTGCCGGCGCCCAGGATGGCGGTCACGGTCAGGCCCAGGATCAGCCCGGGGAATGCGAGCACCACGTCGAACAGGCGCTGGACGAGCACGTCGGCCCACCGCGACGTCACCGACACCAGCGCGAGCAGACAGCCCGCGAGCGCGCCCAGCGGTACCGCGCTCACCACCACGATCAGGTCGGTGCGGATCCCGAACAGCACCCGCGACCACAGGTCGCGGCCGATCTCGTCGGTGCCCAGCGGATGGTCCCCGCTCGGTCCCAGCAGTGCGTCCGAGGTCTGGAACGTGGGTGCGTACGAGGTCAACAGGGGCGCGGCCAGACCGAGCAGGACCACCAGGGCGACCACGCCCAGTCCGACGATGCCGCGCGGTGTGATCAGGCCCTGTATATAGGGGTTCCGAGGCCGCTTCGCGGGCGCGGCGACCACCGGCACCGCCCCGTCGGCGATCACTACGGCGGTCATCCCAGCCTCACCCTCGGGTCGAGCAGCGCGTAGGCGATGTCGGTCAGCAACTGGACGAGCACGTACACCCCGACGAGCAGCAGCAACAGCGTTTGCACCACCGGGTAGTCGCGCCGGGCGACGCCCTGTTCGGCGAGCTGGCCCAGGCCCGGCCAGGCGAACAGCGCCTCCACCACGACCGCGCCGCCCAGCAGCGCGCCGACCTGCATGCCGAGCACGGTCAGCACCGGCGGCAGCGCGTTCGGCAGGGCGTGTCGCCACAGGATCCGCCGGTGGGAGACACCCAGCGAGCGGGCGGTGCGCACGTAGTCCTCGCCGAGCGCCTGGAGCACACCGTCCTTGATGTAGCGGGCGATCACCGCGGAGCCGGGCAGCGCCAGGCACAGCGCGGGCAGCACCAGGTACTGCAATCCGATCACCGGGTCGGCCACGATCGACTCGTGTCCGCCCGGCGGCAGCAACCGCCAGGTCACCGCGAACAGCAGCACCAGCAGCACCCCGGTGACGAACACCGGCACGGTCAGCGACACCGAGTTGACCGCGCCCAGCAGTGCGCGCGGGATGCGGCCTCGGGCGGTGGCGCCGAGCACGCCCAGGATCGGGCCGAGCACCAGCATCAGCACCAGGGCGCCGACCGCGAGGGCGAGCGTGTTGCCGAACCGATCGCCGATCAGGTCGGTGATCTGCCCGCCGATCAGGTACGACCGGCCCGGGTCGCCGGAGAGCAGGTCGCCGATCCAGGAGAAGTACTGGGCCAGGAACGGCCGGTCGAGCCCGAGGTCGACGCGGATCGCGGCGATCGTGTCGGGAGAGGGGTCGGAGCCCGCGAGCGTGGTCGCCGGGTCGCCCGGGATCAGCCGCAGGATGGCGAAGATCGCGAACGAGGCGAGCACCAGGACGAGCAGCGCCGAGGGCAGTCGGCGCAGCAGATAACCGGTCATCGCTCAGCCCGCCAGATACGCGTCGTCGAGGACGGTCGCGTTGTAGCGGTTCTGCCGGACGTCACGCAGGTTCGCGGTGGCCGGCTGCACGTTGGTCAGCACAGCGAGGTCGATGATGAACTGCCGGTCCAGCAGCACCTGACTCAGTTCGGCGTAGGCGGCCTTGGCCGCGGCCGAGCGCGCGTCGGTCTGGTTCCAGGCCCGTTGCACGATCTCGGTGTACTGCGGGTCGGTGAACTTCGAGGTGTTCTTGGCCTCGTTGAACGGGTACGCGCTGACCGCGAGCGTGGCGGGCTGGTTGGACGCGAAGCCGTGGCTGCCGGTCCACAGGGCCGGCATCGTCTGTGCGATCAACTGGGCCTGGAACTTGGCCGGATCCAGCGGTTCGAGCGTGGTCTTGACGCCGACCTGGGCCAGGTCGAACTGCACCATCTGGGCCACCGCCGGGGCGGTGCTCAAAAACGCCAGCGGCAGGTCAAGACCGCCGCCGTGGCCCGCCTCGGCCAGCAGCGCCTTGGCCCTGGCCGGGTCGTACGGGTACCGATTCGCGTCCGCGTCGCTGTACACCGGCGAGGTCTTGGGCCACGGCGCGGCGGAGGGCAGCCCGTAGCCGCCCAGGGCCTGCTTGACGATCCGGTCCCGGTTGACCGCGAAGGACAACGCCTGGCGCACCCGCTTGTCGTCCAACGGCGCGAGCGAGGTGTTCACGCCGAGGTAGATGTTGCCCGAACCCTGGTCGTATTCATGCAGATTGAACGCCTTGTCGTCGCGCAGCGGCACGATGTCGCGCCCGCCGAGGCCGGCGGCGAGGTGGCTCTGACCGCTGCGCAGCGTGGCGATCAGCGCGTCCGGCTGCGGGACCACCCGGATCTCCACCGCGTCCAGGTAGGGCCGTTCGGGCACCCAGTACTTGGCGTTGCGTTCCAGGACCAGCGAGGTGCCCGGGGTCCAGTTCTTCCACACGAACGGGCCGGTGCCGACCACGTTCCTGCCGAGCACCGCGTCCTCGACCGATTCCTTGGCGGAGATCACCATGAACTCGAACAGGTCGAAGATGTTCGCCACGGGATGGGCGAGTTCGAGCGTGATGCGATGCGGCGAGGCGATGTCGAAGCCGGTGATCGCCAGCGCGGTGGCCCGCAACTGGGCGCTGCGCTGCGGGTTCTGCAGGTTCCGCACCGCGAACACCACGTCCTCGGCGGTGAACGGGCGACCGTTGTGGAAGGTGACGTCCTCGCGCAGGGTCAGCGTGATCGCCTTGCCGTCGGGCGCGATCTGCCAGGCGGTGGCCAATTCGGGTTGTGGATCGAGCCCGCCGGGGGCGTAGTGGGTCAGGGTGTTGAAGACCAGCCGATGGATGCTGAAGATCGAACCCTGGGTGAACAGCAGGGCGGGAGTCAGGTCGGCGAGGGTGGCGACCTTGAGCGTGCCGCCGCGCCTGGGTCTGTCCTGGGCCCCGGCCGGCACCGCCTTGTCCTGATCCACTGCCGAGCGGCATCCGGCGAGGCCGAGCAGGGCGGCACCCGCGCCGATTCCCTGGACGAGCCGGCGGCGGCTCAACGTGTCGGCGAAGGCGGGTGAAACAGACATTCGGGCTCCTGGAAGGCAGGCGTGCGCGCATGCCGAATCGCGACCGGATCGCACGCGAGCGGCATGGGGACGTGGCGAGAGAGACCGCAGGCGGACCCGGGCAGGGTCGGCCGTACACGGTCGGGTGCGACGGTGGTCGGTCGAAAGGGTGAGCGCGGCGCGGAGCGGGATCAGGCGCGCACGGGCGCACCGATCGTGTGGGTCACGCGCGGTTCGGGGGTGGTCCTACCGGGAGTGTGGAACTCCGGTCAGCGGACGGGCCGGACGGCACAGATCGCGCTCGCCTGTCGACGAAGGTCGACGTGGCGGCGCGTCACGAGGCTGACGTCACGGTGGTTCACGAAATGGAGAGTTGCAGCCGGCTGCGGCGGTGGTCAACGAACAACCCACCCGCGTCTCACATCTCGGACGGCGCTGTCACGAAATCGATCAGTTCCTCCACCTTTCCCAGCAGCGCAGGCTCCAGGTCGCGGTAGGAATCCACCGCCGCGAGGATCCGACGCCACGCGTTCGGCGGGTCCACCGGCCAGCCGAGCGCCGCGCAGACCCCTTCCTTCCACGGCACTTCGCGCGGTACGTCCGGCCACGCCGCGATGCCCAGCGACGCCGGCCGGACCGCCTGCCACACGTCGATATAGGGGTGTCCCACCACGAGCACGTGATCGCCGGTCACCTGCGCCGCGATCCGGCTCTCCTTCGCGCCGGGCACCAAGTGGTCCACCAGCACGCCCAGCCGCCGACCCGGGCCCGGCGCGAACTCGCGCACCACCGCGGGAAGATCGTCGACGCCTTCCAGATACTCCACGACCACGCCCTCGATCCGCAGGTCGTCGCCCCACACCCGCTCGACCAATTCGGCGTCGTGTCGACCCTCCACATAGATCCGGCCGGCCCGCGCCACCCTGGCCCGAGCGCCTCGGACCGCCACCGAACCCGACGCGGTCCGCCCGGGCGTGCGCGCGGGTCCCGGCGTACGCGGGCGGACCAGGGTGACGACCTCGCCGTCGATGGAGAACCCGCGCGGATCCAGCGGGAAGACCCGGAGCCGGCCGTGCCGATCCTCCAGCGTGACGGTGAACCCCTCGGGGGTTTTCTCCACCCGGACCACCGCGCCGCAGAAGCCGGTGGACACCTCCTCCACCACCAGATCGCGTTCGGCCTCGACCTCGGGGACGGGCTTGTCCTTCTTCCATCCCGGGATCAGCGACTCGGGTCCATAGCTGCGCATGGAGGTGACGCTAGCCGGGTGACGGTACGTCAGTCCGGTACGACGCGCCCGGCGGCGACCTCGGCCAGCCAGTGGTGCTGCCGGATCACGAACTCCTCGTCCACCACCGCGCCGTGACCGGGCAGCCAGACACTCGCGTCCAGTGCCCGCACCCGGGCCAGCGAATCGCTCCACTCGGCGGCGAAGGCGTCCGAGCCGAACACCGGCGGCCCGCTCTCCTCCACCATGTCGCCCGCGATCAGCACACCGCAGTCGGGCACGTGCACGACCACGTCGTGGTCGGTGTGTCCGCGACCCGGCGCGTACAGCACCACCTCGCGCCCGCCCAGGTCCACGGTCACCGGCTGCTCGCGGACCACCCGACGGGTCGGCGGCACGATCCGCGCGGCGTTCATCAGCTCCGGGTCGAAGCCGTGCGAGATGCCGCTCGCGCGACCGGCGTCGGCGTACCGCGCGAGATAGTCCGGCAGATCCGCGTGGCCCCAGATCTCCGCGTCGGGGAAGGCACGCAGCACCTCGGCGTTGCCGTAGCAGTGGTCGAAGTGACCGTGCGTGTTCACCACCGCGACCACCCGGTCGGGCAATCCGTGCGAGGGCAGCTCGCGGGCCAGTGAGGCGAGCAGGTCGGCGGCTTCGTGGTCGTGGGAACCGGTGTCCACGAGCAGGATCCCGTCGCGGCCCGTGACGACCGCCACATTCAGTTCCAAGCCGGGCAGCCGGCGGCGCAGGACGCCCGGTGCGATCGGCTCCCAGGTGGCGTGTTTCGGCTGTTCGGCGCGTAGCATGCGTCAACCTTGGCACGGACGCAGGGGTACGGTCCGGATCGGGTGACCCGTACACTGGCACTCGGCGGGACGGAGTGCCAACCAGTGGGACGAACCGCCGCCGACGGGACACGGCAACGGGCGGAAGAACGGGTCAGGGAGGTGCGCACCATGCTCGACGATCGCAAGCAGGACGTGCTGCGTGCCATCGTGCAGGACTATGTGGCGACCCAGGAGCCGGTGGGCTCCAAGGCGCTCGCGGACCGACACAACCTCGGGGTCTCCCCGGCCACCATTCGCAACGACATGGCCGCGCTGGAGGAGGAGGGCTACATCACGCAGCCCCACACCAGCGCCGGCCGCGTGCCCACGGACAAGGGCTACCGGCTGTTCGTCGACCGGCTCGCGGGCGTCAAACCGCTGTCGGGCGCCGAGCGCCGGGCGATCCAGACGTTCCTGGCCGGCGCGGTGGACCTGGACGACGTGGTGGGCCGGACGGTGCGGCTGCTGGCGCAGCTGACCCATCAGGTCGCCGTCGTGCAGTACCCCTCGCTGACCCGCTCGACGATCCGGCACGTCGAGTTGCTCACCCTCGCGCCCACACGCGTGATGCTCGTGCTGATCACCAGCACGGGTCGGGTCGAGCAGCGGGTGATGGACACGCCGGGCCCGGTCGGCGAGAACCTGCTCGCCGACGTCCGCGCCCGACTGAACAGCCGCATCACCGGCAAGCGGTTCGCCGATGTGCCGTTGTTGGTCCAGGATCTCGCCGAGCCGTTCACTGCCGAGGAACGGCCGATCGTGGCGGGCATCCTGGCCACCCTGCTCGACACCCTGGTCGAGCACAAGGAAGAAAAGGTCGTCCTGGCCGGGACGGCCAACCTGACCCGTTTCGGCATGGACTTCCCGAACACGATCCGCCCGGTCCTCGAAGCACTCGAGGAACACGTCGTGCTGCTGCGCCTGTTGGGCGAGGCGACCGACCCGGGGATGGTCGTGCGGATCGGACACGAGAACATGCACGAAGGACTGGCCGCGACCTCGGTGGTCGCCGTCGGATACGGCAGTGGGCAGGAAACGCTGGCGAAGCTCGGGGTGCTCGGGCCGACCCGAATGGACTACCCCGGAACGATGGGAGCGGTGCGCGCCGTGGCACGGTACGTCGGACAGATCCTCGCGGAGTCGTAGAGTTGGCTACCGATTACTACGAGGTCCTCGGGGTGCGGCGGGACGCCACCCCGGAGGAAATCAAGAAGGCCTTCCGCCGGCTCGCTCGGGAGCTGCACCCGGACGTCAATCCGGACCCGAAGACGCAAGACCGGTTCAAGGAGATCAACAACGCCTACGAGGTCCTCTCGGACCCGCAGAAGCGACAGATGTACGACCTCGGCGGCGACCCGCTGTCCTCCGGGGGCGGCGCGGGCGGTGGCTTCGGCCAGGCCGGCTTCGGCTTCAGCGACATCATGGACGCGTTCTTCGGCCAGGCCAGCCAGCGCGGACCGCGCTCGCGCACACGCCGCGGCCAGGACGCGATGATCCGGATCGAGATCACCCTCGAAGAGGCCGCGTTCGGCACCACCCGGGAGATCCAGGTGGACACCGCCGTCACGTGCAACACGTGCAACGGCGAGGGCGCCGCCCCCGGGACCTCGGCGCAGACCTGCGACATGTGTCGCGGGCGCGGCGAGGTCAGCCAGGTCACCAAGTCCTTCCTGGGCCAGGTCATGACGTCGCGGCCGTGTCCGCAGTGTCAGGGCTTCGGCACTGTGGTCCCGCACCCGTGTCCCGAGTGCGCGGGCGACGGCCGGATCCGCGCGCGGCGCACGCTCACCGTCAAGATCCCGGCGGGCGTGGACAGCGGCACCCGGATCCAGCTCGCGGGCGAGGGCGAGGTCGGCCCCGGCAGCGGCCCGGCCGGTGACCTGTACGTGGAGATCGTCGAGGTCCCGCACACCACCTTCCAGCGGCGCGGCGACGACCTGCACTGCACGGTCACCATCCCGATGACGGCGGCGTCGCTGGGCACCAAGGTGCCGTTGCAGACGCTGGACGGCACCGAGGAGATCGACATCCGCCCGGGCACCCAGTCGGGCCAGTCGATCCCGCTGCACGGACGCGGCATCACCCACCTGCGCGGCGGCGGCCGGGGCGACCTGATCGTGCACGTCGAGGTGCAGACGCCGAACAAGCTCGACGCCGAGCAGGAGGAGCTGCTGCGGCGGCTCGCCAAGCTGCGCGGCGAGGAACGGCCCTCCGGCCAGTTCACGCCTGGCCAGCAGGGCCTGTTCTCCCGGCTCAAGGACGCGTTCAACGGCCGCTGAACCCATGCGCGGCGCGCGCGAGTGTTCGGTGGGTGCGTCGTGCTGTCCCCGAGCGCCGGACGGGCTGATCTCAGCCCGTCCGGCGCTCGGGGACGAATCCACCGCGGACCTGTGACGCGAGTTCGGGCCGAAGACACGTCCTAGGCTTGGTCGGGTGACGCGAGCCGAGCCGTCTTCGAGCAAACGGGGAGCATGATGTCGACGACCACCGACCCCACCCGGCTGACCGCGCTGCCGATCGTGCAGGCGCCGATGGCCGGTGCGGCCGGCCCCGCCCTCGCGGCGGCGGTCACGCGCGCGGGCGGGCTCGGCTTCCTGGCCGCGGGGTATCGCTCGGCCGACGCGCTGGCCGCCGAGATCGACGAGCTGCGCGCGCTGATCGGCGACGCGCCGTTCGGGGTCAACGCCTTCATGCCGCACCCCGCGCCCACCCGGGCCCAGGACGAACTCACCCGCCGCTACGCGACCTCGCTGGCTCGGGCCGCCGCGCACTACGGCGGGCTCGTGGGCACGCCCGTGCCCGGCTCCGAACGCGACGAATGGGACGCCAAGCTCGCGCTGCTGCTCGCCCACCCGGTCCCGGTGGTGAGCTTCACCTTCGGCCTGCCCGACCCCGACGCGATCACCGCGCTGCGGGCCGCCGGCACGCTGACCGTGGCCACCGTCACCACGCCCGAGGAGGCCCGCGTCGCCGCCGACGCCGGGGTCCACGCGCTGTGCGTGCAGGGCGCCGAGGCCGGCGGCCACCAGGGCGGCTTCGCCAACCCCGACGCCCCCGCCCCGTACGGCCTGCTCACCTTGCTCACGCTGATCGCCGCCGAGACCGAACTGCCGCTGATCGCCGCCGGCGGCCTGATGACCGGCCGGCAGATCGAGGCGGTGCGGCTCGCCGGCGCGAGCGCAGCCCAACTGGGCACCGCCTTCCTGCGCTGCCCGGAAGGCATCGCGCCCGCCGCGCACAAGGCCGCGCTCGCCGATCCCGCCTTCGACCGCAGCGTGCTCACCCGCGCGTTCTCCGGCCGCTGGGCCAGGGGACTGCGCAACGGCTTCGTGGCCCGCCACGAGGCCGAGGCCCCCGGGGTCTACCCCTACGTCCATTACCTGGTCTCGCCGATCCGCAAGGCCGCCGCCGCGCGGGGCCAGGCCGACGGCTTGGCCCTGTGGGCCGGTCAGGGTTGGCGCCTCGCCCGTGAGGAGCCCGCCGCCGAGGTGATCAGCCGGCTCGTCGACGAGATGGCCGCCGCCCGAAAGGCAAGTGCTTGAGCGCCCCCGTCTTCCTCGTCCCCGGCGAGGCCATCCGGCACGGCAGCCAGGTCGTCCTGGACGGCGCCGAGGGCCGGCACGCCGTCACGGTGCGCCGCCTCGTCGCCGGTGAGCCGATCGTCCTGGCCGACGGCGCCGGACTGGCCGTGCACGGCACGGTCAACCGCACCGAGGGCAAGGACACGCTCTACGTCGACGTCGACTCGCGCACCGAGGAACCCGCCCCCGCACCCCGGATCGTGGTGGTCCAGGCACTGCCCAAGGGCGACCGCGGCGAACTCGCCGTGGAGACGATGACCGAGGTCGGCGTCGACGTGATCGTGCCCTGGGCCGCCGCCCGCTGCATCACCCAGTGGAAGGGCGAGCGCGGTGCGAAGGCGCTGGCCAAGTGGCGCTCGACCGCCCGCGAGGCGGGCAAGCAGGCCCGCCGGCTGCACCTGCCCGAGGTCACCGAGCAGATGAGTACACGTCAGGTCGCCGCACTGCTCGGCGACGCCGCGTTCGCGGGCGTCCTGCACGAGTCGGCCGACGCGCCGATCGCGACCGCCGCCACGCCGACCGAGGGCGACCTGGTCCTGGTGGTCGGCCCCGAAGGCGGGGTGTCGCCGGACGAACTGGCCGCGTTCGCCGCCGCCGGCGCGTGCGCGTACCGCCTGGGACCGACCGTGCTGCGCACCTCCACGGCCGGCGTCTCGGCCGCGTCCGTCCTGCTGGCCCGATCCGGCCGCTGGAGCTGACGCGTCGGGCGGTACACCTGACTACGATCGGGGGCGATTGCCCGTGATCGACTCGGACCCGATGGAGGCACCCATGGCTGCGGGGGAACCCCAGGCCGACTGCCTGTTCTGCAAGATCCTCGCCGGCGACGTCCCGGCCACGATCGTCCACGAGACCAAGGACGTGGTGGCCTTCCGGGACATCAACCCGCAGGCGCCCACGCACGTCCTGGTCATCCCTCGCGCGCACTACGCCAACGCGGGCGACTTGGGCGCCGAGGCGCCCGAACTGGCAGGTGTCCTGCTCGCCGAGGCGGCGGTTGTCGCGGCCGCGGAGGACCTTTCCGAGGCGGGCTACCGGATAGTTTTCAACACCGGCGCCGGCGCCGGCCAGACCGTGTTCCACGTGCACGCGCACCTGCTCGGCGGTCGCGGGCTGAGCTGGCCTCCCGGTTAGTCGTCGAGTGTCCACCAGGGAATTCGTCGTCCTCGGCACCGCGAGCCAGGCCCCGACGCGGCAGCGCAACCACAACGGCTACCTGCTGCGTTGGGACGGCGAAGGGTTGCTGTTCGACCCCGGGGAGGGCACCCAGCGGCAGATGTTGCACGCCGGGGTGGCCGCGCACGACATCACCAGGATCTGCGTCACGCACTTCCACGGTGACCACTGCCTCGGCCTCCCCGGCGTGATCCAACGGATGTCGCTGGACCGGGTCCCGCACCCGGTGACCGCGCACTACCCGGCGAGCGGACAGCGGTGGTTCGACCGACTGCACCACGCGACCGCCTTCCACGAGACCGCCGAGCTGATCGAGCACCCGCTGGCGGGAGAGCACGTCGAACTGCCCGCCGGGCCGTTCACGCTGGAGGCGCGCCGGCTCTCCCACCCGGTCGAGTCGTACGGCTACCGCGTGGTCGAGCCGGACGGCCGTCGGATGGTGCCCGAGCGGCTCGCCGCACACGGCATATGCGGCCCCGACGTGGGTCGGATCCAGCGCGAGGGCCGCGTCGGCGAGGTCACCCTCGAACAGGTCAGCACACCTCGACCCGGGCAGAAGTTCGCGTTCGTGATGGACACCCGGATGTGTCCGGGCGCGGTCGAGCTCGCGCGCGACGTGGACCTGCTCGTGTGCGAGTCCACGTTCGCCGACGCCGACGCCGCCCTCGCCCGTGAGGTCGGCCACCTCACCGCGCGCGAGGCGGCCGGGATCGCCGCCGAGGCGGGAGCGCGCCGGCTGGTGCTGACCCACTTCTCGCAGCGCTACACCGACGTGGCACCGCTCCTGGAGCAGGCTCGGGAGGTTTTCCCGGACACCCTCGCGGCGCACGACCTGGATCGGATCCAGGTCCCCGGACGGCGGCAGGTGCCGGAATAATCCCCGGGTCCGCCGGGTCCGGAGAGTTACCATTGAGCGATATCGAACCACTTCCCGAGCACGGAAATGAGGCGTGATCAGGCCGCCAAGGCCGCCCATGGCTCCCACGACGAACGCGCGAGGCGCGAGTCCCGAGAACACCGCGCGCGCGAGCACGCACGACACTCCGACCGCGCAGGCCCAGGCGAAGATCACGATCCCCGCCAAGCACCCCATGGTGGCGCTCCTCGGTTCCGGCGACTCGTTCCTGCGAGTGGTCGAGCAGGGGTTCCCCGACGCCGACATCCACGTCCGAGGCAACGAGGTCACCGTCTCCGGCACCGAGGCCGACGTGGCCTTGGTTCGCAGGCTGTTCGACGAACTCCTGGTGATCGTGCGCACCGGCCAGCCGCTCAACGAGGAGGCGGTCGAGCGCTCGGTGGCGATGGTCCGCTCCAACGACGGGCACGGGCCCGCCGAGGTGATGACCCTCAACATCCTGTCCAACCGCGGCCGCACGATCCGTCCCAAGACGCTCAACCAGAAGAGCTACGTGGACGCGATCGACGAACACACCATCGTGTTCGGCCTCGGCCCGGCGGGCACCGGCAAGACCTACCTGGCGATGGCCAAGGCGGTCCAAGCCCTGCAGTCCAAGCAGGTCACCCGGATCATCCTGACCCGTCCGGCGGTCGAGGCGGGCGAGCGGCTCGGCTTCCTGCCCGGCACGCTCTACGAGAAGATCGACCCGTACCTGCGCCCGCTCTACGACGCGCTGCACGACATGATCGACCCCGACTCGATCCCGCGCCTGATGGCCGCCGGCACCATCGAGGTGGCCCCACTCGCATATATGCGCGGCCGTACGTTGAATGACGCGTTCATCATTCTCGACGAGGCGCAGAACACCTCGGCCGAGCAGATGAAGATGTTCCTGACCCGGTTGGGCTTCGGCTCGCGCATGGTGGTCACCGGCGACACGACCCAGGTCGACCTGCCCGGCGGCACCCAGTCGGGGCTGCGGGTGGTGCAGGAGATCCTGCGTGGCGTGGACGACATCGCGTTTTGCAGCCTCACCAGCGAGGATGTGGTCCGACACAAGCTCGTCGGCCGGATCGTGGACGCGTACGCGCGCTACGACATCCAAGTCGACGCCGACGCTCACGCGAACGGCAACACCGGCAACGGTGACGTGCCCAGGTCGCGCGGGCGGCGGCCGGCCGAGAAGAACGGTCGGGGCAAGCACACCGTGAACATGCAAACAGTGGAACGGGAAGTGAACTGAAGGCCATGTCCATCGACATCGCCAACGAGTCCGGCACGGGGGTGGACGAACACGCGATCGTGGACGTCGCCCGGTGGTCGCTGGACCGTATGCGCATCCATCCACTGGCGGAACTGTCCGTGGTCATCGTGGACGAACCCGCGATGGAACAACTGCACATCCAATGGATGGACCTGCCCGGTCCGACCGACGTGATGTCCTTCCCGATGGACGAACTGCGTCCCGGCAAGGCCGACGAGGACCCCCCGCAGGGGCTGCTCGGCGACGTCGTGCTGTGTCCGACCGTGGCGCAGCGCCAAGGCGCGGCGGCCGGCCACTCCATGGACGACGAACTGCACCTGCTCACCGTGCACGGCGTGTTGCACCTGCTCGGCTACGACCACGCCGAGCCGGACGAGGAGCGCGAGATGTTCGCGCTCCAGAAGGAGTTGCTGGAATCCTGGCGGGAGGCCCGTCGCGCCGCGGGAGACCGCGGATGATCCCGCCACCGGATACATCCGCCCCGAGCCGGAACCGGCCTTGGGGCGGCAGTGCCCGCTGACAGCGTGCTGCAACTCGTGGTCGGTGCGATCGTTTTGGTCGTCGTGGCCGGCCTCTTCGCCTGTCTGGAGACCGCTCTCGCGCGGATCTCGCGGGTCCGCGCCGAGGAACTGGTCCGCGAGGGACGCCGGGGCGCCAAGCGCCTGTCGACGGTGGTCCAGGACCCCGCCCGATATCTCAACCTGGCCCTGCTGGTGCGGGTCGCCTGCGAGGTGTCGGCGGCCGTCCTGGTCACCGTCGTGTGTATGGAGGACTTCGCCGAGACCTGGCAGGCGGTGCTGGTCACCATCGGCATCATGGTCGTGGTGTCCTACGTCGCCGTCGGGGTGTCCCCGCGCACCGTCGGCCGCCAGCACCCGGTCAGTGTGGCCACCATCGGTGCACCCGTGCTGTTCGGACTCGCCCGTGTGCTCGGGCCGCTGCCGAAGCTGCTGATCCTGGTGGGCAATGCGCTCACGCCCGGCAAGGGCTTTCGGGAGGGGCCGTTCGCCTCCGAGGCCGAACTGCGCGCGTTCGTGGACCTGGCCGAGAAGGACTCGCTGATCGAGGACGACGAGCGCGAGATGTTGCACTCGGTGCTGCAACTGGGCGACACCATCGTGCGCGAGGTGATGGTGCCCCGCCCGGACATGGTCTTCATCGAACGGCACAAGACGCTGCGCCAGGCGATGTCGCTGGCGCTGCGCAGCGGTTACTCGCGGATCCCGGTGATCGGCGAGAACGAGGACGACGTGGTGGGCATCGTCTTCCTCAAGGACCTGGCCCGGCGCAGCACGATGGGCGATCCCGGCTGGGCCAAGGAGAGCGTCGACTCGATCATGCGCGCCGCGACCTTCGTGCCGGACAGCAAGCCGGCCGACGACCTGCTGCGCGAGATGCAGGCCGATCGCACACACATGGTCGTGGTGGTCGACGAGTACGGCGGCACCGCCGGGCTGGTCACCATCGAGGACATCCTGGAGGAGATCGTCGGCGAGATCACCGACGAGTACGACACCGAGACCGCGCCGGTGGAGCAACTGCCCGACGGCGCCTTCCGGGTCACCGCCAGGCTGCCCGTGGACGAGTTGGGCGAGCTGTTCGGCCTCGAACTCGACGACGAGGACGTGGAGACCGTCGGCGGTCTGCTCGCCAAGGCGCTCGGCCGAGTGCCCATCCCGGGCGCGACGGCCGTGGTCGAGGGCCTGCGGCTGATCGCGGAGAGCCCGTCGGGCCGGCGCAACCGGGTCGGCACGATCGTGGTCGGCCGGGTCGAAGAGGGCCGCGACGACCCGTCGCCCGCCGCGGACGCGCGTTCCGGAGCCGACCGCCATCGCTGACGGGCCCTCGGTTGGGCCGCCGCCTCGGGTGCGGGCCCGGCACGTCGGGGAGTTAGGGTGTGCCGGCACCCCGTACCGCGCCGAACAGGAGAGCCCCCGTGAGCGCCGAGACGCCCGAGTTCGTCGTCGACCCCGAGGACGCCAAGCTGGTCACCCTGGCCCGGGCCACCCGGGCCCGCAACGGGGCGAGTGAGGGTGCCGCCGTGCGCGACGAGACCGGACGCACCTACACGGCGTCCACGGTCGCGCTGCCCTCGCTGGAGTTGTCGGCGCTGCGCACGGCCGTCGCGATGGCGGTCGCGGGCGGCGCACGCGGTCTGGAGGCGGCGGCGATCGTCGGGGCCGCGGCTGCGACGACCGAGGCCGCGGTGACCGAGGCCGACCGGGCCGCGGTGCGCGATCTCGGCGGTGCCGGTACGCCGATCCTGTCGGCCGGCCCGGACGCGGTCGTGCGCGCCGTCGCGACCGTTTGAGACCCGGTCCGCACCGCCCGAGCACGGTTTCGGACGGCGGCCGCACCCGCGACGCAAGGAACGCTCGCTTCTTGAGCGACAATGTCACCCATGAGTGATCGCCCTAACCCCTCCGCGCCCGTCCACCGCTCGGGCTTCGCGTGCTTCGTGGGCCGCCCCAACGCCGGCAAGTCCACCCTGACGAACGCGCTGGTGGGCACGAAGGTGGCGATCACGTCGGGCCGCCCCCAGACCACCCGCCACACGGTGCGCGGCATCGTTCACCGGCCCGACGGCCAGCTCGTCCTGGTGGACACCCCCGGCCTGCACAAGCCGCGCACGCTGCTCGGCCAGCGGTTGAACGACCTGGTCCGGGCCACCTGGGCGGAGGTCGACGTGATCGGCTTCTGTATCCCGGCCGACCAGAAGGTCGGCCCCGGCGACCGGTTCATCGCGGCCGAACTGGCCGAGGCCAAGCGCACGCCCAAGGTCGCGATCGTGACCAAGACCGACCTGGTGGACCAGCAGACGCTGGTCCAGCAGCTGCTCGCGGTGCAGAAGATGGGCGAGGACGTCGGCATCGAGTGGGCCGAGATCATCCCGGTCTCCGCCGTCGGCGACAGCCAGGTGACCCTGGTCGCCGACCTGCTCGTGCCGCTGCTGCCGGCGGGCCCGCCGCTGTACCCGGATGGCGAGCTCACCGACGAGCCGGAGATGGTGATGGCCGCCGAGCTGATCCGCGAGGCCGCGCTGGAGGGTGTCCGGGACGAGCTTCCGCACTCGCTCGCGGTGGTCATCGAGGAGATGATCCCGCGCGAGGACCGTCCCGCGGACAAGCCGCTGCTCGACGTGCACGCGAACCTCTACGTGGAACGACCGAGCCAGAAGGCGATCGTGATCGGGCACAAGGGCGCGCGGCTCAAGGATGTGGGCACGCGCGCCCGCAAGCACATCGAGGCGCTGCTTGGGACGCCCGTTTACCTGGACCTTCACGTGAAGGTGGCCAAGGACTGGCAGCGCGACCCCAAGCAGCTGCGCAAGCTCGGGTTCTGAGGTGGAGCGGGTGGGTCAGCGGCCGTAGGGGCCGCTGGGCCGCCGGTTGTTCGCAATCAGCACGAACGCGGCTGCGGCGATGGCGATCACGGCACCGGCGAGCACCATCCACAGGCCGGCCTCGGCCTGGAGGGTAACCCCGTGCGAGTCGAGCAAGGCTTTGTACTCGTCCTTCTTGTCGCTCGGCACGTCGTCCTTCGCCATCGGTAGACGCACCTTGTCCGCGATGTTCCAGACGGCAAAGCCGAGAGCGACCAGCGCTGGGACCCCGGCTCCGGCGGCGACGAGCGCCTTGCGCGCGAAGACGCCGGCCCCGAACAAGACAACGGCGACGATGCCGGCCGCGAGGGTCCACTTGCCGTCGCCATCGAGGCCCTTGATCGTGTCGCCCTCGCCTTCGGCGCCGATCCAGGCCAGGCACGAGCCGATCGCTACGATCACCGCCCCGACCACGCCGGCGATCGCCCCCGGTGCGAACGGCGCCAACCCGCCGCCGCCCATGCCGCCTCCGCTCGGCGTGGGCGGCGGATATCCACCGGGCTGCTGCCCGTATCCGGGCTGCTGACCGTACGGGCTGGGCTGCTGCCCGTACCCGGCCGGCTGCTGTTGGCCGTACTGCGGGGGCTGCTGTCCGTACTGCTGGGGCGGCTGCTGCTGCCCGTGGCCGCCCTGTTGCGGCTGTCCGTAGCCCGGCCCGCCCTGCTGGGGGTATCCACCGGGCTGGCCCTGACCCGGCTGTGGTCCGTATGGGCCCTGATTGTCGTAGCTCATGGTCAGTGAGCGTAGGAGGAAACCCGGCCGGCGGGCGAGGGGCTCGGCCCAAAAGATCGCTTCTGTTCGTATGTCGGATGCCGGCCCGCCCGTTGCGACCGGTCGGGTATGGTTGCGAAATCATGCGTCAGTGGCTGCTTCTCCTTAGCCGCCGCGCCGGGGGCTCATCCCTCTGACAGAGGTCAGACCGGCTCCCCCGTCGCGGGGATAGAGGCATGTCCGCACGTCGGAGCCTCCGGGATGTCGTTTCCTCCCGTCGCCGGCCAACCTGCCGTTGCAGCCCGTTCCTCGCGTACAGGAGACCAGCCGCATGCCTTTTGCGAATCGCCCCACGCCGATCACCGCCTCGTCCGTGACGCAGCAGCCCTCCGGAATGCCGATCCACAAGTACAAGCCGTTCCAGGGCGTCGACCTGCCGGACCGCACCTGGCCGTCGAAGACGATCACGGTCGCACCGCGCTGGCTGTCCACCGACCTGCGGGACGGCAACCAGGCGCTGATCGACCCGATGAGCCCGGTCCGCAAGCGGACCATGTTCGACCTGCTGGTGCGGATGGGCTACAAGGAGATCGAGGTCGGTTTCCCGGCCGCGTCGCAGACCGACTTCGACTTCATCCGCTCGATCATCGAAGAGGGCGCGGTACCGGAGGACGTCACCATCTCGGTGCTGACCCAGGCCCGCGAGGAACTGATCGAGCGCACCGTCGAGTCGCTGATCGGTGCGCCCAAGGCCACGGTCCACCTGTACAACGCGACCGCGCCCACCTTCCGCCGGGTCGTCTTCAACGTCGACCGCGACCGGTGCAGGTCGATCGCGGTGTCCGGCACCGAGCACGTGATGCGCTTCGCGGACAAGCACCTGGGTGACGAGACCGCGTTCGGCTACGAGTACTCGCCCGAGATCTTCATCGACACCGAGCCGGACTTCGCCCTGGAGGTCTGTGAGGCGGTGATGGACGTGTGGCAGCCCGAGGCCGGTCGCGAGATCGTGCTCAACCTGCCGGCGACCATCGAGCGCTCGACGCCGAACGTGTACGCGGACCAGATCGAGTGGATGAGCCGCAACCTGACCCGCCGCGAGTTCATCGCGCTGTCGGTGCACCCGCACAACGACCGCGGCGCCGCGGTGGCGGCGACCGAGCTGGCCGTGATGGCCGGTGCCGACCGGGTCGAGGGTTGCCTGTTCGGGCACGGCGAGCGCACCGGCAATGTGGACCTGGTCACCCTGGGGATGAACCTGTTCAGTCAGGGCGTCGACCCGATGATCGACTTCTCCGAGATCGACGAGATCCGGCGTACGGTCGAGTACTGCACGCAGCTGCCGGTGCACCCGCGCCACCCGTACGCGGGCGACCTGGTGTACACCGCGTTCTCCGGCTCGCACCAGGACGCGATCAAGAAGGGCCTGGAGGTGCTGGAGCGGGACGCGGCCGAGGCGGGCAAGCCGGTCGAGGAACTGGACTGGGCGGTGCCGTACCTGCCGATCGACCCCAAGGACGTAGGCCGCACCTACGAAGCGGTGATCCGGGTCAACAGCCAGTCCGGCAAGGGCGGCGTCGCGTACGTGCTCAAGGCCGACCACAAGATGGACCTGCCGCGCCGCGCGCAGATCGAGTTCTCCCGGATCATCCAGACCAAGACCGACGCCGAGGGCGGCGAGGTGACGCCGGCTCAGATCTGGGCCACCTTCCAGGACGAGTACCTGCCTACCCCGGACGCCCCGTGGGGGCGTCTGGAACTGCACGGCCACCGCACGGTGTCCGGTGAGAACGGCAAGGACGTGCTGACCGTCGAGATGGGCGTGGACGGGGTCGTGCAGGCGCTGGAGGCGATCGGCAACGGCCCGATCGACGCGTTCGTGCGCGCCCTGAGCGAGCTGGGCTTCGACGCGCGGGTGCTGGACTACAGCGAGCACGCGATGAGCGGCGGCGAGGACGCGCGCGCCGCGGCCTACGTCGAGTGCGCGGTCGACGGCCGCGTGCTGTGGGGCGTGGGCGTGGACGAGAACATCGTGCGCGCGTCGCTGAAGGCGGTCGTGAGCGCGGTCAACCGCGCCGCGCGCGGGTGATCGAGAAGGTTTGACGAACGGCGGTTCCCGGCTCGGCCGGGGGCCGCCGTTCCCCCTTTCGGCATGCCGCTTTGGTCGAACCCGCTTTTGTCGAACCCGACTCGCGCGACCCGACTCCGTTCCCACTTTAACTCAGTTGAGTTAAAGTGCCCGCCCTGATCTTTTTCGGGAGGGCACTGCCATGACACAGCCCACAGCGCCGACTCGCAGCCGGATCGCCGACCGTCGCCTGATGCCGGGGCCGCGCGTGCTCCGCCGACTGCCCGAGGGCGTCGAGTCGGCGCCCTACACCCTGTTCGAGCTCGTCCCGCAGGGCGACCTGATCGGAGCCGAGATCCGTGGTTGTCCCGCTCGCCGAGCCGGTCGGTCCCGAGTTGTTCGCCGCTCGCGCGAACAAAAGTAACCATCTGTCCGCTTTCGATGACGCTTCGTGAAAATCGTGGCAGCATCGGAGCAGACGGAAATACTGCATTCCGTCGCGCGGGACGCAGGGGGCTGCACCATGTTCTTCGTCGTGGGCATCCGGACCATCCGATCGGCGATCGGGGATGGCGAGTTCCACTGTCCGGCGTGCGGGGGTGATCGACGCTTTCGCAAGGGTGGTGGGCGACGCCGACTCGTGGTCTTCGGCGTCGCGCTGATCCCGCTCGGGCGGGCCGGCTCCGGCATCGAGTGCGCGGTGTGCTGCACGCGGCACGACGTCTCGGCGCTGGAGACACCGACCGCCCGGGCGCTGACGCTGCTGCTGCGTGAGGCGGTACGTGCCCTCGTGGTGGCCGTCGTGGCGGCGGTGGACGACGAGCCGCACGCGGCGGAGGCGGTGCGCGCAGCGGCGGTGCAGACGGTCCGGGCCGCGGGCATGCCCGGCTACGACGCGTGCACGCTCGCCGCCGACGTCGGCGCGCACCTCGCGCAGGACACCGCGTGGGCGCTCGCCGAGATCGCGCCGCACCTCGCGGTCGCCGGGCGCGAGCACCTGGTCGGTGTCGCGGCCCGGGTCGCCCTGGCCGGCGGGGCGTACGACCCGGCGCACCGGGTGATCCTCTACCACGCAGGCGACCGCCTCGGGCTGGGCCGGGCCCGCGTCGATCACGTGCTCGCAGGCCCTTGAGCAGCCGCGAACCTTGAGCCGCGAGCCTTGAGCCGCGAGCCGCCGGCCGCAGCCGTGCGCACGGACCCGGCGCGTCGGCCGAGCGCGGCACAATGGGAGCATGAGCCTCCTCCGTGACGAGGGTGTCGTCCTGCGCGCCCAGAAGTTGGGTGAGGCCGACCGGATCATCACCCTCCTGACCCGCGACCACGGGATCGTGCGCGCCGTCGCACGCGGGGTGCGCAAGACGAAGTCGAAGTTCGGCGCCCGGGTCGAGCCGTTCGCGCACGTCGACATCCAGCTCTTCACCCGGGGCAGCGAATTCCCGGGCCGCGGTCTGCCGATCATCACCCAGGCGGAGACCCTGGGCGCGTACGGGGGGCGGCTCGCACTGGACTATGCCGCGTACACCTCCGGGACGGCGATCCTGGAGACCGCCGAGCGGCTCACCGACCACGAGCGCGGGCAACCGGCGCTCCAGCAGTACCTCCTGCTGATCGGCGCGCTGCGCACCCTCGCGATGGGCACCCACGAGCCCGGCCTGGTGCTGGACGCGTTCCTGCTCCGCTCGCTCGCGGTGGCGGGCTACGCGCCCAGTTTCGTCGACTGCGCCCGCTGCGGTCTGGACGGACCGAACCGGTTCTTCTCCGTCCAGGGCGGTGGGACGGTATGCGGCGACTGCCGCCCGGCCGGATCCGTCGTACCCTCACCCGAGACCCTTTCCCTGCTCGGTGCGCTGTTGACCGGCGACTGGGGCCGAGCCGACGCGAGCGAGCCGCGGCACCGGCGCGAGGGCAGCGGCCTGGTGGCCGCGTATCTGCAATGGCACCTGGAGCGGGGTATCCGCTCGTTGAGATTGGTGGAGAGATCGTGAGTCAGTCGCGTGGCCGCTTCGGCCTGTTCCCCCGCCGTCGGCGGGCCGAGTCGGCGCCCGCCCGGGCCGCTCGCGAGCAGCGGCACTACCGCGACCCGAAGCCGCACGCCGAGGGCGCACTGCCACCGGAGATCCCGGCCGACCTGGTGCCCCGGCACGTGGCGCTGGTGATGGACGGCAACGGTCGCTGGGCCAAGGAGCGCGGTCTGGCCCGCACCGACGGGCACACCGCGGGCGAGGCGTCGTTGTTCGACGTGGTCGAGGGCGCCGCGCAGATCGGCGTCAAGTACGTCTCCGCGTACGCCTTCTCCACCGAGAACTGGAAGCGTTCACCCGAGGAGGTGCGCTTCCTGATGGGCTTCAACATCGACACGATCCACCGGCGGATCGACGAGATGGACGCGCTCGGCGTGCGGATCCGCTGGTGCGGTCGGCGGCCCCGGTTGTGGGCGAGCGTGATCAAGGAGTTGGAGATCGCCGAGGAGCGGACCAAGAACAACACCAACCTCACTCTCGCGATGTGCATCAACTACGGCGGCCGGGCCGAGATTGCGGACGCCGCGGCGCTGATCGCGCAGGACGTCAAGGCGGGGCGACTCGACCCGAAGAAGGTCGACGAGAAGTTGTTCGCCAAGTATCTGGACGAGCCGGACATGCCCGATGTGGATCTGTTCATCCGGTCCTCCGGTGAGCAGCGCACGTCCAACTTCCTGCTGTGGCAGTCCGCGTACGCCGAGATGGTCTTCCTCGACGTGTTGTGGCCGGACTTCGACCGGCGGCACATGTGGCAGGCGTGCGAGACGTACGCGTCGCGCGATCGCCGCTACGGCGGCGCGCTGCCGAACGCGGTCGCGACACCGGAGCCGGAGCCGGTGTCCTCGGGTTCGTCGCCCGCGTCGGGAGCCTGATCGGCCCCGGCGGGCCGGCTCCCGACGGGCGTCGCCAGGCACTGTTCGGCGACGGTCGGTTGGGGGTCGCTCGCCCGTGTGGGCGACGGTCGGTGGGTGAAAGGTTCGCAAAGCGGGGTGTGCGCCCGGCGGCAGCCTCACGATCAATGCGAACATGACCATCATGTTCGAAAAGAGCGCGCCGCCGCGCCCCGCTGCCGCCGCACGGACGGCGCCACCGCCACCGCGCAGCGCCGAGTCGTCCGCGACCGTCGGGCCCGTTTCGCCCGGTCGCCCACCCGCCGAGCGGTGGCGGCCGGGCCAACTCGAATTCTTCGTCCTCGCGCTGGTCGGGCTGCTGTTCGCGCAGCCGTGGATCGTGGATCGGCTTGGCGCGCCCGCGGTGCAGACCTGGGCCACCGTGTTCGTCGCGATCTCCGTGCAGGCGCTGCCGTTCCTGGTGCTCGGCACGCTGCTGTCGGCGGCGATCACCGCGTTCGTGCCGCCGTCGGTGTTCACCAAGGTGCTGCCCAAGCGGCAGTCCCTGGCGGTGCCGGTCGCGGGCGCGGCCGGGGCGATCCTGCCCGGCTGCGAGTGCGCGTCGGTGCCGGTGGCCAGTGGGTTGATGGCACGCGGGGTCGCGCCCGCCGCAGCGTTGGCATTCCTGCTGTCCTCGCCCGCGATCAACCCGATCGTGCTGACCGCGACCGCGGTGGCCTTTCCCAGGCAGCCCGAGATGGTGCTCGCCCGGTTCGTCGCCTCGCTCGGCACGGCGGTGCTGATGGGCTGGCTGTGGGCACGATTCGGTCGGCCCGAGTGGATCAAGGTGATGCGCCGCCCGCACGATCACGGCGGCAGCGGCAAGTGGGAGAACTTCCGGCTCGCGCTCCAGCACGACTTCCTGCACGCGGGCGGCTTCCTGGTGATCGGCGCGCTCACCGCCGCGACGCTGAACGTCACGGTGCCCAAGCACGTGATCGACGCGGTCTCCGGTTCGCCGTGGTTCGCGGTGCTCGCGCTGGCCTTCCTCGCGGTGGTGCTCGCCGTCTGTTCCGAGGCGGACGCGTTCGTGGCGGCGAGCCTGCTCGGGTTCTCTCCGACCGCGAAACTGGCCTTCATGGTGGTCGGCCCGATGGTGGACGTGAAGCTGATCGCGCTCCAGTCGGGCACCTTCGGGCGCGGCTTCGCGGCCCGGTTCTCCTCGGCCACGTTCGTGGTCGCGATCGTGGCGAGCTACGGCGTCGGATGGTGGTTGTTGTGAGGCGGGACGTCCAGGCGGTGCTGTTGATCCTGATCGGCGGCGCGCTGCTGCGGATCTCGCTGACCGACATGTACCTGCGCTACGTCAAGGAGGGGCTGCGTCCCGCGCTGGTCGCGGCGGGCGCGATCCTGCTCGTGGTCGGCCTGATCTCCGCGGTGCGGGACGGGATCCAGCGACGGGCGGAGGACCCGGCTGCGGGACACGCGCACGCCCCCGCGACCGGGTCCGCCGAGGAGCGGCCCGCCGAACCGGCGGACGAGGGCGGCCACGGGCACGACCACTCGGCCGGCCCCCGCGCGGCCTGGCTGCTGTGCCTGCCGGTGCTCGCGCTGTTCCTGATCGCGCCGCCCGCGCTCGGTTCGTACACCGCCTCACGCTCGGACAACGTGGTGGCCAAGCCGGCCGCCGCCTCGAACGACGCGGGCTTCCCGGCACTGCCGCCGGGGGATCCGTTGCCGATGACCCTGGCGGACTTTCTGATCCGCTCGGTCTGGGACACCACCGCGCCGCTCAAGGACCGCAACGTCCAGCTCACCGGCTTCGTCACGCCCGGCAAGGCGCCCGGCACGTGGTACGTCACCCGGATGGTGATCAGCTGCTGTGCCGCCGACGCCTTCGCCCGCAAGATCGAGGTACACGGCGTCGCGGCGCCCCCGACCGACTCGTGGGTGACGGTCACCGGCCGCTGGTTGCCCAACGGCCAGACCCAGGCGGACGACGCGATGCCGGCCCTGACCGCGACCGGGGTCGATCACATCCCGACCCCGCGCGAGCCGTACGAATAGGCACGTCGTGACGATGTCACGGTCCCGTCACCGCCGCGTTCGCGTCCTGCGAGCGCGGCGGTGACGCGACATCCCTTCTCCTACCGTGAGTTCGCGGACGGGTCGCCTGGGGAGGACGATCCGCCGGTCGACCGGGGGGAATCACCATGGGGTGGGGAATGCGTCGTGCAATCGTTGCGGCGGCTGTCGTGGGGGTATTGGGGTCGGGCGTGACCGCGTGTCAAAAGGACAAGGGCGGCACGGACACGGACCGGAAGCAGGGTACGAGCACCGAGCCGGTGAAGACCTCGGGCCAGGACGGCAAGGCCGGCGACGGCGATCTCGAGGTCAAGGGCGTGTTCCTGACCGTCACGCCGGGCACGCTGGCCGGCGTCCGGTGCAAGACCGCGTTCATGGAGACCTTCATCGCCACGATCACCTTCGCCGACGAACACAAGGGTGGGCGAATCACCGTCAGCTACGGCGGATCCTCCGGCAGCATGAGGCAGGAGGAGATCGACGTGCCCGCGGGCAAGAAGTCGATCACCAAGACGTTCGCCTACTCGGAGTTCCTCTATGGCGGATCGATCGCGGCCGGGCAGCTCGACGTGCTGAAGCCGAATCGGGTCGGCTCGGCCACGGTGCGGCCCACCGGCACGTGCACCGAGGGCGGGACGTGGGGCGGCACGACCGGTACGACCGGCGGGGGTGGCTGGTAGTCGACCGGGCCCGGCTCAGTCGGCCGCGTTCGCGCACTGCGCGCAGGTGCCGAAGATCTCCAACTCGTGCGAGACGTCGCCGAAACCGTGCTCGGCGGCGATCCGGTTCGCCCACCGCTCGACCGCCGGGCCCTCGACCTCGACGGTGCGGCCACAGGAGCGGCAGACGAGGTGGTGGTGGTGCCCACGGCTGCACCGACGGTAGACCGACTCGCCGTCCTGGGTGCGCAGCACGTCCACCTCGTCCGCGTCCGCCAGGGCCTGGAGCGTGCGGTAGACGGTGGTCAGCCCGACCGCCTCGCCGCGCTGCTTGAGCAGATCGTGCAGGTCCTGCGCGCTGCGGAAGTCCTCGATCTCGTCGAGGAGGGCGGAGACGGCGGCCCGCTGCCGGGTGGACCGACCCCGAACCGGGCTTGCGCCGTGGGCGGTGGTCACCTGGGTGCCTCCTCGATCACTACGGGCCGGACGGCGCGGTGTTCTCGTGCCGGCGCGGTGTGTCCATGTCTAGGTCGCCATTGTGCCGGCGCCGGGTACCTCCGCGTCCACATGTACGTCGTCGACCCGAGCCGGACCCGCCTCGGCCGCGGCGGCCTCCGCACGCCGGGCCCGGCGCCGGTTCAGCGGGGTCGCGAGCACGCCCACCAGGACGAACAGCGCGATGGCGAGCAGCACGATGGTGGCCCCGGGCGGCGCGTCGACGTAGTACGTCAGCGCCGTGCCGGAGACCGAGACCAGCACACCGACCACGATCGAGAGCGCGGCGGTCATCGAGAACGTGCGCGAGAGCTGCTGGGCGACCGCGACCGGGACCACCATCAGCGCGCTGACCAGGAGCAGCCCCACCACCCGCATGGCAACCGTCACGGTGACCGCGGCGGTGACCGCGAGCAACAGGTTCAGCGCGCGCACCGGCAGTCCGGTCACTCGGGCGAAGTCCTCGTCCTGACACACCGTGAACAGTGCTCGGCGCAGCCCGAGGGTGACCGCGAGCACCGCGACGGCCAGGACCGTGATGATCCTGATGTCCTCCGGCGAAACCGAGGTCAGCGAACCGAACAGGTACGACTGGAGATTGGCGTTGGAGCCCTCCGGGGCGAGGTTGATCAGCATCACGCCGCCCGCGATGCCGCCGTAGAAGAGCACCGACAGCGCGACGTCGCCGCTGACCCTGTTGCGCTCGCGGATCAGCTCGATCAGCACCGCGCCCACGGACGCGGTGAGCACCGCGGTCCATACGGGGGAGGTGCTGAGCAGGAAGCCCAGGCCCACGCCGGTCAGTGCGACGTGTCCGATGCCGTCGCCCATGAACGCCTGCCGGCGCTGCACCAGATAGACGCCGACGGCGGGCGCGGCCATGCCCACGAGCAGGGCCGCGAGCAGCGCGCGCTGCATGAAGGGGAAGTCCAGGATCGTCACGAGAGCAGTCCCATTCCGGCGCGGTGCGCGGTGTGATCGTCGTGCGGGTGTACGTGGTCGTGGCCCGGCAGCGCGTGTTGGCCGACCGCCCTGGGCGGCGGGCCGTCGTGGCACACGCAGCCCTCGCGCAGGACCACCGCGCGGTCGATCAGCGGCTCCAGCGGGCCGAGTTCGTGCAGTACGAGCAGGACCGCCCGGCCCTGCTCCTGCTGGGTGCGCAGGGTGCCCGCGAGCACTTCCTGGCTGCGCAGGTCCACGCCCGCCATCGGCTCGTCCATGATCAGCAGGTCGGGGCGGCGGGCCAGGGCGCGGCCGATCAGCACCCGCTGCTGCTGGCCGCCGGACAGGTGCGCGATGCCGTCGCGGGCGCGGTCCAGCATGCCGACCGCGGCCAGCGCCTCGTCCACGGCGGCCCGACCGCGCCGACCCGGGCCCAGCAGGCGGCGGCCGTCGAGCAGGCCCGAGGTGACCACTTCACGTACGCTGGCCGGCACGCCCGCGGCGGCGGTGGTGCGCTGCGGCACGTAGCCGATCCGGGACCAGTCGCGGAATCGGGCGAACGGCGTGTCGAACAGTTCGATCGTGCCGCCGGTCAACGGGACCAGCCCGACCAGGGTGCGGACCAGCGTGGACTTGCCCGAGCCGTTGGCGCCGAGCAGGGCGACCACCTCGCCGGGGTGCACGCTCAGGTCCACCCCGCGCAGTACCGGTCGGCCGCCCAGGGACGCGGTGCCGCCGATCAGCCGGGCGACCGGTGCCTGAAGTCGTGTCATGAGCAGCCGAGTCCCTTCCGCAGCGCGTCCAGGTTGGCGCGCATCACCGAGAAGTAATCGTTCTCGGCCTCGTCTTTTATGCCCTCCAGCGGATCCAGGACGGCGGTCTGTACGTTCAGGTCCTGGGCGAGCGTCCGGGCGGTCTTGGGCTCGGCCAGGGTCTCGAAGAAGATCGTGGTCACCCCGCGCTCGCGGGCGAGCTTTTGGATGTCGGCCCGGCGGGCGGGGGAGGGCTCCGATTCCGGGTTGACGCCGTTCACCGAGATCTGGTTCAGGTGGTAACGCTCCGCGAGATAGCCGAAGGCGGCGTGCGCGGTCACGAAGTCCCTGCGGGCGCACGTGGTCAGGCCGGCGGTGAACTCGCCGTCGAGGGTGTTCAGGCGGGCGGTCAGGTCGGCGGCGCGGGCGCGGTAGTCCGCCGCGTTGACCGGATCCGCGGCGGCGAGCGATTCGCCCACGCCGCCGGCGATCGCGGCGAGTCGGGTCGGGTCCAGCCATACGTGCGGGTCGCCGTGCTCGGCGTCCGCGTGGTCGTGGCCCTCGTGCCCGTCCTCCTCGGCGCCGTGCACCTCGGTGCCGTGTTCCTCCAGCGGCGCGAATTTGCCCGCCTCCACCGTGTGCTTGGGCCTGTTCTGCGAGATCGCCTTGTCCACGGCGGGCTGCAGGCCCTTGAGGTAGACCACCAGATCGGCCTGCGAGACCGCGCCGACCTGCCTGGGGGTCAGCTCCAGGTCGTGCGGTTCGGCGCCGGCCTTGGTCAGGTTCGTCACCTTCACGTGCGGCCCGCCGACCTGCTGGGCGATGAATTTCATCGGATAGAAGGCCGCGATCACCCGCAGCTTCGCGCCCGCCCCGGTATCCGCCTTCGCGTCGTCGGTGCCGGCGCATCCGGAGAGCAACAGCGCGGATGCGGCGGTGGCCGCGAGCAGGGCAGCCGGGGCGGTGCGGCGTATCTTCATGACAATGATTCTCAACTAGAATGACAATC
This sequence comes from Embleya sp. NPDC005575, assembly GCF_040605455.1. NCBI lineage: Bacteria > Bacillati > Actinomycetota > Actinomycetes > Kitasatosporales > Streptomycetaceae > Embleya > Embleya sp. NPDC005575. The sequence continues at coordinate 36,003 of NZ_JBEXCV010000011.1, forward strand.
GTTGTCAATAATAGCGGGTTGGGCCAACCGTGGCGCGATCGGGTGCGGGCATAAGGATTTACGGGGGTGACCGGCTCGCCGGTAGCCTGTGCCGACACTGTCACTGCCCGCATCGTCGCACCGAAGAGAGCATTGTGGCCGCCGACAAGATCGACACCATCGTCAGCCTGAGCAAGCGCCGAGGCTTCGTTTACCCCTGTAGTGAGATCTACGGCGGCCAGCGGGCCGCCTGGGACTACGGTCCCCTCGGCGTGGAGCTCAAGGAGAACATCAAGCGCCAGTGGTGGCGCACGATGGTCACCTCGCGTGACGACATCGTCGGTCTGGACTCCTCGGTCATCCTCGCCCGCGAGGTGTGGGAGGCGTCCGGTCACGTCGAGGCGTTCGTCGACCCGCTGACCGAGTGCACCTCGTGCCACAAGCGCTACCGCGCCGACCACCTCGAAGAGGCGTACGAGGCCAAGCGCGGCCGGCTGCCGGAGAACGGCCTCGCCGACATCACGTGTCCCAACTGTGGGAACAAGGGCACCTTCACCGAGCCCAAGATGTTCAACGGTCTGCTCCAGACCTTCCTGGGCCCCACCCAGGACGAGTCCGGCCGCGCGTTCCTGCGCCCGGAGACCGCCCAGGGCATCTTCGTCAACTACAAGGCCGTCGAGCAGACCTCGCGCAAGAAGCCGCCGTTCGGCATCGCCCAGACCGGCAAGAGCTTCCGCAACGAGATCACCCCCGGCAACTTCATCTTCCGCACGCGCGAGTTCGAGCAGATGGAGATGGAGTTCTTCGTCAAGCCGGGTGAGGACGAGACCTGGCAGGAATACTGGATGCAGCAGCGCTGGGACTGGTACGTCGGTCTCGGCCTCAGCCCCGACAACATGCGCTTCTTCGAGCACCCGAAGGAGAAGTTGTCGCACTACTCCAAGCGCACGGTCGACATCGAGTACCGCTTCAACTTCGGCGGCACCGAGTTCTCCGAGTTGGAGGGCATCGCCAACCGCACGGACTACGACCTGCGCACCCACTCGGAGAAGTCCGGCACCGACCTGTCGTACTTCGACCAGGACGCCGGCGAGCGCTGGTTCCCGTACGTCATCGAGCCCGCCGCGGGCCTGAACCGGGCGATGCTCGCGTTCCTGCTCGACGCGTACTTCGAGGACGAGGCGCCCAACGCCAAGGGCAAGCTGGAAAAGCGCACCGTGCTGCGCCTTGACCCGCGCCTGGCGCCGGTCAAGGCGGCCATCCTGCCGCTGTCGCGCAACACCGACCTGTCGCCCAAGGCCCGCGGGCTGGCCGCGGACCTGCGCCAGTACTGGAACTGCGACTTCGACGACGCCGGTGCGATCGGCCGTCGCTACCGTCGCCAGGACGAGATCGGCACGCCGTTCTGCATCACCGTCGACTTCGACACGCTCGAGGACGACGCGGTGACCGTGCGCTCACGCGACACCATGCAGCAGGAGCGGGTGTCGCTCGACCAGGTCGTGGGCTATCTCGCGGCGCGGCTGCCGGGCTGCTGACCCGGAGCCGGCCGTAGGCCGGGTACACAGCGTGAGGGGCGCCGTCATGGACGGCGCCCCTCACGTGCGTCGCGGACGGCCGTCGGCCGCCGCGCGGCTAACCCATCTTGAAGATGCCCGCCACGATCCGGTCGGTCATCCGGAAGCTCAGGTCGCCGACGACGGTGCCCGCCGCCTTGGAGACCTCCTCGCCCTGACCCTTGAGCGGTGCGCCGTCGGCCCGGCCGATGTCGATCACCAGCACGTAGTGCCCGGTCGAGGTGGAGACCGCGATGTGCTCGGAGCCGTCCTTGAAGGTGATCCCGCTCGACGCGGGAGGCTTGAGCCACCCGGTCGGCGACGTCGCGAACGGAATCGGATCCAGCGCCTTGCGCAGCGCCTGTGCCGCGGGCTTGTCCGGCACCGAGATCACCGACAGGGTCGCCACGAACTTGCCGGCGGAGTCCTTGTAGGACCCGCGCAGCACGCCCACGCAGCCGTTCTGGGCGAGCGCCGAGCCGGTCGCGGTGACCGCCTTCGAGCAGTCCGCAGCCGCGGTGCCGTCGGCGGCCAACTGCCGGTACTTGGCGCCGCTGCGCCCGTCGAACTCGGCCGTCTCCTTGAAGAAGTAGTCCGTGGTGAAGGCCAGCTTGTCGGTGGATAGCGCGTCGATGTCGGTCGTGTTCGGCGGCGGCGCGGACTGGAACCCCTTCGGCTCGTCGACGGGTGCGCCGGACGAGCCCTGCGGGTCGGGCAACGAGCCGCCGTTGTTCGCCGGGTTCGGCGAGGAGTTCGCGGCCGGCTTCTTGTCGTCGCCGTCGTCTCGGGACACGAAGAAGAACGCCCCGCCGCCGACCACCGCGAGCGCGACCACCGCGGCCGCCGGCACCAGCCACTTCGGCCGCCTCGGCGGCGGAGGCGGCGGTGCGCCGTACCCCTGGCCGTACTGCTGCGGGTACGGCTGACCGTACGGCTGCTGCTGTTGTCCGTAGGCCGGTTGCCCGTAGGGCTGGTGTTGCCCGTAGGGCTGCGGACCGTTGTTCGGGTGTCCGTACGGCTGTTGCCCGTGGCCGTAGCCGGGCCCGTTCGGGGGCTGCGGGGGCGGGAAGGCACTCATGGTGCGGAGGTTAGTTCATCGGCCCGACCCGGCAGGTCCCGAACCACCGGCCCCGTCGGTCGAGGCGGCCAGTCGAGCCCGGGTCTCCATCAGCGCGAATCCCAGCAGGTTCGACCCGCGCCACTGCTCGGGGTCGCCGGCCCGCTCGTCGTCCGCGGCCAGCCCGATGCCCCAGATCCGGTCCAGCGGACTGGCCTCGACCAGCACCCGCTGCCCGGTGCCCAGCAGGAACGCGCCCATCGCCGGGTGCTGCCCGAACTTGGCCACGTTGCCGCGCACGATCAACTCGAACCGCTCGTCCACCCAGCGCCGCTCGTCGAAGCCGCGTACCTGCCGACCGATCGTCTTGGCGGTCTTGGGGTGACCTGCGGCCAACACCCGCCGCTCCGCGTCCGCGTCGCCGAACATCCGCGCCTTGCCCGCCATCATCCAGTGCTCGGCCGTGCGATACGTCACTTCGTCCACCGTGAACGGCGATGGATACCACTGACTCAGACAACCCGAGTCGACCCCCTCGCGCGGCTCCCGATGACCCCAGAAGAAGGCGTACTTCACCCGGGGTTTCCGCCGGGCCCGCAGGATGAGTGACGCGACGTCGCGCGGCTCGGCGGCGAACCCGCCACCCGGCTCGTCGGTCGCCGTCCGCGAATCCGGGGAGTCCGGAGAATCCATGGTCATGCCGGCGATGGTGTCAGGACCGGGCGACACCAGGCATCCGCTTATTCCCGGAAGGCGCTTTTCCCGGTGGGGGACAATGGATCGGTTCCGTCCCCGCACCCTCCTGGAGCACCGTCCATGGCACCCGCCGACGCACCCACCCCCGACGCGACCGGCAGCCCGTGGGCGCCGCTGCGCCTGGGCGCCGCGGGCGGCGCGCAGATCCGGCCACCGGTGGTGCTGGCCCCGATGGCCGGTATCACCAACGCGCCGTTTCGCACGTTGTGCCAGGAACAGGCCGAGGCGGCCACCACGGCACGACCCGCCGGGTTGTACGTCAGCGAGATGATCACCACCCGCGCACTGGTGGAGCGGGACGCCAAGACGCTGCGCCTGATCCGTTTCGCCGAGACCGAGCGCCCGCGCAGCATCCAGCTCTACGGCGTCGACCCGGACATCGTCGGCCGCGCCGTGGCGATGATCGTGGACGAGGACCTGGCCGACCACATCGACCTCAACTTCGGCTGCCCGGTGCCCAAGGTCACCCGCAAGGGCGGCGGCTCGGCACTGCCCTACAAACGCAACCTGCTGCGCGACATCCTGCGCTCGGCGGTCAAGAACGCCCGCGGCGTGCCGGTCACCATCAAGATGCGCAAGGGCATCGACGACGACCACCTGACCTACCTCGACGCGGGCCGGATCGCCGTGGACGAGGGCGTCACGTGGGTCGCCCTGCACGGCCGCACCGCCGAGCAGCACTACGGCGGCACCGCCGACTGGTCGGCCATCGCCCGGCTCAAGGAGGTCGTCACCGACATCCCGGTGCTGGGCAACGGCGACATCTGGGACGCCGAGGACGCGTTGCGGATGATGCGCGAGACCGGCTGCGACGGCGTCGTGGTCGGCCGCGGCTGCCTGGGCCGCCCGTGGTTGTTCCGCGACCTGGTGTCCGCGTTCGAGGGCAGCGCCGACCGGGCCCGACCGACGCTGGGCGAGGCCACCGCGATCATGCGCCGGCACGCGGTGCTGCTCGCCGAGTGGATCGGCGACGAGGCGCACGGCGTGACCGACCTGCGCAAGCACGTCGCGTGGTACCTGAAGGGCTTCTCGGTCGGCGGCACCATCCGACGCGGCCTGGCCACCGCGAGCAGCCTGGCCGAACTCGACGACTGGTTCGGGCAGCTCGACCTGGACCAGCCGTGGCCGATCTGCGCCGACGGCCCGCGCGGTCGCACCGCCGGCGGCAAGCGGGTGGTCCTGCCCGAAGGTTGGCTGGACGACCCCGAGTGTGCGCTGCCCCCGGTCGACGCGGAGCTGGACCACTCCGGCGGCTGACCCCGACCCGGGCGGTCCCGACCGGTCGGGCGGATGGCGACGGGCGCACGGCGGCGAATCGCACAAGCATCCCGATGTCGCCCACAGTGACGTCGTACAGTGAGGGGATGCCCAAGATTCGAGCGTCCTCCGTCGCCGAACACCGCGCGATGCAGCACGCCGCGCTGCTCGACGCCGCGCGGAGCCTGCTCGACGAGGGCGGTTTCGCCGCGCTGACCTTCCCAGCGCTCGCCGAACGCACCGGGCTGGCCCGCTCCTCGCTCTACGAGTACTTCGCCTCGCGCGCGGCCGTGGTCGAGGAACTGTGTGCGGTGGACCTGCCCGCGTGGGTGGCCGAGGTCGAGGACGCGATGGGCGCGACCGAGGATCCGGCGCAGAAGATCGCGGCCTACGTGGCCCGACAGTTGGAACTGGTCGGTGATCGCCGTCATCGTGTGGTGGTCGCGATCTCCACCGGCGAACTGGACGCGAACGCCCGCGAACGCATCCGGGCCGCCCACGGGCGCATCGTCGAACTGGTGGTGGACGCACTGGCCGCGCTGGGCCACCGGGACCCGATGCTGGTGGCGACGCTGGTCCAGGGCATGGTCGACGCGGCGGTCCGCCGGATCGAGTGCGGCGCCGACCCCGGCGCGGTCGAGGCGGCCACGCCGGCCCTGGTACTGGGTGGCGTCGCCCGGGTCGGATAGCCGGGATCGTTCGGGTACAACCGCACCCGCACGCGGCGCAACAACGTGAGCGGATTCCGATACCCAGGCACCAACAACCCCCAGTGCAGGCACGGCTCGCTCAGATGGAACGGCCCCGCAGCCAGCTCCCCGAGCGGCTCGCCCGCCGCGACCACGCGCCCGGCCGACACCGACGCGAGCACCGGCTCATACGTCGTGCGCACGACGCCGTGCCGCACGCTGACCACTCCCCGTCCGGCCACCGACCCGGCGAACACCACCACTCCCGCGCCCGCCGCCCGCACCGGTTGTCCCACCCGTGCCGCGAGATCCACCCCGCGATGCCCCGGTGACCACGCCGTCTTCGGCGCCTCGAACCCGCGCAGCACCGCGGGGCGCGGGTCCAGCGGCCACACCCATCGTCGGGGCTGCGCGGCGGCGCGCACCGCACCGGGCGCGGCCGACGGCCCGGCCATCGACAACGCGGCCGCGAGCAACAACAGAACCGGCACGATCGGCCGTCGGCCCCGCTTCGATACGTTCATGCACTCAGGTTGACCACCCACGACCGTGGCGCGGGCCGGCGTGAGCCCGGCTGTGGACACAGGCCCCGTTGTGGATAAATGGCCATCTATCGCGTGTGGACGACTTTTTCCACGCCAAGGGCCAAAAAATGCCGGCCGGAAGGCGAGTCGCTCGGCCGTGCGCGGTTCCCGTACACTTCCCGGAGCGGCCCGGCCTTCCGGGTCGACTTCGCGCGCCCACCTTCGAGCCGCTGACGTCCCGCATGGCGAGACGCCACAGAGCGGGACTCGATGGGACACCTCTCGGTCCGGGAATCCGCAAGGACCTCGGCGTGGTGTCGCGGGCGTCAGGCGTGGCGGCGACCCGTCGTCACGACACAACCGAGAGTCCCGGGCACGATCGCCGGGACGAGAACCCAAGGAGCGTACGGCCATGGCCGTCGTCACGATGCGGGAGCTGCTGGAAAGCGGCGTCCACTTCGGTCACCAGACCCGCCGCTGGAACCCGAAGATGAAGCGCTTCATCTTCACGGAGCGCAACGGCATCTACATCATCGACCTGCTCCAGTCGCTGTCGTACATCGACCGCGCCTACGAGTTCGTCAAGGAGACCGTCGCCCACGGTGGCACGATCCTCTTCGTCGGCACCAAGAAGCAGGCGCAGGAAGCGATCGCCGAGCAGGCGACGCGCGTGGGCATGCCCTACGTCAACCAGCGCTGGCTCGGCGGCATGCTGACCAACTTCTCGACGGTCTACAAGCGCCTCCAGCGCCTGAAGGAGCTTGAGCAGCTCGACTTCGACGACGTGGCCGGCTCGGGCATGACGAAGAAGGAACTGCTCGTCCTCAAGCGCGAGAAGGACAAGCTGGCGAAGACCCTCGGCGGCATCCGCGACATGCAGCGCGTGCCTTCGGCCGTGTGGATCGTGGACACCAAGAAGGAGCACATCGGCGTCGGCGAGGCCCGGAAGCTGCACATCCCGGTCGTCGCGATCCTCGACACCAACTGTGACCCCGACGAGGTCGACTACAAGATCCCGGGCAACGACGACGCGATCCGCTCGGTCACGCTGCTCACCCGCGTGATCGCCGACGCGGTCGCCGACGGTCTCATGTCGCGTGCCGGTGGCGCCGCCGCCGACACCAAGGCCACCGCCGGCGAGCCCCTCGCCGACTGGGAGCGCGAGCTGCTCGAGGCCGGCAAGAAGGAAGAGGCCGCTCCGGCCGAGGCCGCCCCCGCCGCCGAAGAGGTCGTCGAGTCCGGCTCGGTCACCGAGGCCGATGTCGAGGCCGAGGCCACCGAGGCTGCTCCGGCCACCGAGGCCACCGAGGCCACCGAGGCCACCGAGGCCACCGAGGCGCCGGCCGCCGAGGCCCCTGCCGCCGAGGCCGACCCGCAGGTCTGACCCTGGATCGAGGGGTACGACGGCCCAGCCGGCGTACCCCTCGCCCTGTGCCGGGACCCGATCACGGTGCGTGCGTACCGCGTACGTCCCCGTATGTGTCGGAATACCGCACAGCCCCTTGACCTTCATCGGGTGGGACGACAGCCTCACCCGCAGTCGCTCGGCGCAACCGGGCCGCTGACCCGAGAGACGAGAGAATCAGGACATGGCGAACTTCTCCGCCGCGGACGTGAAGAAGCTCCGCGAGCTCACCGCCGCAGGCATGATGGACTGCAAGAAGGCCCTCGAAGAGGCCGAAGGTGACGTCGACAAGGCTGTCGAGATCCTTCGCGTCAAGGGCCAGAAGGGCGTCACCAAGCGCGAGGGCCGCTCGGCCTCCAATGGTGCGGTCGTCGCGCTGCTCGACGGCAACGCGTCCGGCGTCCTGGTCGAGCTCAAGTGCGAAACCGACTTCGTGGCAAAGAGCCCGAAGTTCATCGAGGCCGCCGAGGCGATCGCCGCCCACGTCGCCAAGACCGCGCCCGCCGACATCGCCGCGCTGCTCGCGAGCGAGATCGAGGCCGGCAAGACCGTCCAGCAGTACGTGGACGACGCCAACGTCACGCTCGGCGAGAAGATCGTGCTGGACCGCTTCGCGCAGTACGCCGACGGCTTCGTCGCCGCGTACCTGCACAAGACCAGCCCCGACCTGCCCGCGCAGATCGGCGTGCTGATCGAGCTGGACGGCGCCAACGCCGAGGTCGCCAAGGACGTCGCCCAGCACATCGCCGCGTTCTCGCCGACCGTGCTGAACCGCGAGGACGTGCCGGCCGAGACGGTCGAGAACGAGCGTCGCGTGGCCGAGGCCACCGCGCGCGAGGAGGGCAAGCCCGAGGCTGCCCTCGCCAAGATCGTCGAGGGCCGGGTGACCGGCTTCTTCAAGGAGAACGTGCTGCTCGACCAGGCGTTCGCCAAGGACAGCAAGAAGTCCGTGGGCAAGGTCCTGGGCGAGGCCGGCGTCAAGGTCAAGCGCTTCACCCGCTTCCGCGTCGGCGTCTGATCCGCCCGTCGCACCACCGCCCTGATTTAGACACGAACGCAGTCGGGGCATGCAGTAGGCATGAACGAAGTGAACAGCAGTATGGCGAGGAGGCCGCAAGGCGTGGAGGGAACCGTGCAGGAAACCGAAACGAAGGCGGCCTCCTCGTCGTCCGCCGGGGGCGACGAGCCGAACCCCTACGCGCGCCGGGTGTTGCTCAAACTCTCCGGCGAGGCGTTCGCGGGCGGCGGGGCCCTGGGCGTCGACCCCGACACCGTGCAGACCATCGCGCTCCAGATCGCCGACGTGGTCCGCCGCGGCACGCAGGTCGCCATCGTCATCGGCGGCGGCAACTTCTTCCGCGGCGCCGAGTTGCAGATCCGTGGCATGGACCGCGCGCGCTCGGACTACATGGGCATGCTCGGCACCGTGATGAACTGCCTCGCGCTCCAGGACTTCCTGGAGAAGCAGGGCATCGACACCCGCGTGCAGACCGCCATCACGATGGGCCAGGTCGCCGAGCCGTACATCCCGCGCCGCGCCGTGCGACACCTGGAAAAGGGTCGCGTGGTCATCTTCGGGGCGGGCATGGGCATGCCCTACTTCTCCACCGACACCACGGCCGCCCAGCGTGCCCTCGAGATCGACGCGGTCGCGTTGCTCATGGCCAAGGGTGTCGACGGCGTGTACGACTGCGACCCGAAGTCCAACCCGGACGCAGTCATGTTCGATCGTCTGGATCACGCCGAGGTGCTCGCCCGCGGGCTCAAGGTCGCGGACGCCACCGCGATCAGCCTGTGCATGGACAACGAACTGCCGATCGTCGTCTTCAACCTGCTCGTCGAGGGCAACATCGCCCGCGCCGTGCGGGGTGAGAAGATCGGCACCCTGGTCAGCCGTACCGACGGCTGATCGACGGCGACAGGACCGGGACAGGAGCCGACATGATCGACGAGATTCTCCTCGAGGCCGAGGAAAAGATGGAGAAGGCCGTCGTGGTCGCCAAGGAAGACTTCGCGGCGATCCGCACGGGCCGGGCCACCCCGGCCATGTTCAACAAGATCCTCGTGGACTACTACGGCTCGCCCACTCCGGTGAACCAGCTCGCGTCGTTCACCACGCCCGAGCCGCGCATGGTCATCGTGACCCCGTTCGACCGCGGCTCGACGAACGCGATCGTCAAGGCGATTCGCGACTCGGACCTCGGGGTCAATCCCACCGACGACGGCAAGCTCATCCGCGTGGTCTTCCCGCAGCTGACCGAGGAACGCCGCAAGGAGTTCATCAAGCTGGCGCGGAGCAAGGGCGAGGACGCGAAGATCTCGTTGCGGGCGATCCGCCGCAAGGCGAAGGAAGCGCTCGACAAGCTGGTCAAGGACGGCGAGACCGGCGAGGACGAGGTGCGTCGCGCCGAGAAGGAACTCGACGACACGACCCACAAGTATGTCGCGCAGATCGACGAGTTGCTGAAGCACAAGGAAGCCGAGCTGCTCGAAGTCTGATGGACGACTCGACCTGGGGCGGTACGCCGCCGGCCGATCCGCCCGCGGGAGCGCACCCCGATCTGCCGCCTGGCCACGACCCGTACGGGTCGTACGGCGCGTGGCCGGAGCAGGTCTCGGGCGCACCGACGGCTCACGATCAGGCCCACTACGACGCGGCCCGGTCCGGCGGCCATGGAGACGGCGCCACTCGTGCGCAGCAGCGATTTCCCGCCGGCGTCGGGGTACAGACACAGGATGACCACACGCAGGTGCTGTCACCGATTGCGGGTCACGACTCGGGCGACGAACCGGAACCCCGCTCGGGTCCGTCGCGCGAGGAGGCCGCTCGTGTGGACGTGGCTCTCCCCGAGCCCCGGCGTGAGGGGCTCGTGATGACCGAGGAGCCGCCTGCCAAACCGGTCGGCAAGGCCGGCCGCAACCTGCCACAGGCGATCGGCGTCGGGGCCGGGCTCGGCGGGGTCATCGTCGCCTCGTTGCTGACCCTGCCGGTGCTGTTCGTCGGCGTCGTGCTGCTCGCGGTCCTGGTCGGACTGTGGGAGCTGGCCGGTGCGTTCGGTCGGGCCGAGGCGGTCGCCGACGCGTCCGGTCGGACCGCACAGGGCGCCACCGTCGGGCGCGGCATCCGAATTCCGCTGGTACCGCTCGCGGTCGGCTCGGTGGCGATGCTCGTCGCCGGCTACGCGCGCGGTGCGCAGGGGCTGGCGATCGCGACCGCGCTCACTGCGATCGCGGTGATGATCTGGCGGATGACCGAGGGTCCCGAGGACTTCCTGCGGGACATGACGGCAGGCGTGTTCACCGTCTTCTACCTGCCGTTCCTGGCCGGGTTCGCGGTCCTCATGCTCGCCGACGACGACGGCCCGCAGCGGGTGTTGACCTTCATCATCCTGGTGGTCTGTGCGGACACGGGTGCCTACGCGGCCGGGGTCACCTCCGGCGGTCCGCACAAGATGGCGCCGAAGATCAGCCCCGGCAAGAGCTGGGAAGGCTTCGCCGGTGGTGTGTTCCTGGCCGCCGTCGCGGGCGCGGTCTGCGTGACGACCATGCTCGACGGCACATGGTGGCAGGGCGCCTTGGTGGGCGTCGCCGCCGCGGCGGTGTCCGCGCTCGGGGACCTGGCCGAATCGATGATCAAGCGGGACCTCAAGGTCAAGGACATGGGCAGCCTGCTGCCCGGTCACGGCGGCCTGATGGACCGACTCGACTCGCTGCTGGCCGCCGCTCCCGTGGTGTGGCTGCTGCTCGCCGCATTCGTATGACCCGGACCTGATCCGGCAAAGCAACCGGACAGGCCACGTGTGTACGAGAGCGGGGCCGGGGGCGTGTTTTCAGACCCCGTCGGGTCCGCGAGGCCCGAGCACACGCCCCCGTCCGGCCCCGCCCGTACACCTGCGACACTGGACGAGCCATGCCCAAACCAGGAGAACTCACCTTCACCGCGCCGCCGCGTCGTTCGAAGCCGCCGCGCCACCTTGCCGACCTCACCCCCGCCGAGCGCCGCGAGGCCGTGGCCGAGTTGGGCGAGAAGCCGTTTCGTGCGGCCCAACTGTCCAAGCACTACTTCGGTCACCTCTCGAACGATCCCGAGCAGTGGACCGACATGCCCGCCGCGTCGCGGGCCAAACTCGCCGAGGCGCTACTGCCCGCACTGATGACGTCCGTGCGGGACATCTCGTGCGACGACGGTGCGACCCGCAAGTCGTTGTGGAAGCTCTTCGACGGCACCCTCGTCGAAGCTGTGCTGATGCGCTACCCCGACCGGGTCACCATGTGCGTGTCCTCACAGGCGGGCTGCGGAATGAACTGCCCGTTCTGCGCCACCGGCCAGGCGGGCCTGACCCGCAACCTGTCCACCGGCGAGATCGTCGAGCAGGTGCTCGCCGGCGCGCGGGCGCTCGCCCGCGGCGAGGTGCCCGGCGGCCCCGGCCGGGTCAGCAACATCGTCTTCATGGGCATGGGCGAGCCGCTCGCCAACTACAAGGCGGTGGTCGGCGCCGTGCGTCGGCTGACCGACGCGGGTCCGGACGGGCTGGGCATCTCCGCCCGCTCGGTGACCATGTCGACGGTCGGCCTGGTCCCGGCGATGTACAAGCTCGCCGACGAACGCGTCCCGGTCACCCTGGCGCTGTCCCTGCACGCGCCGGACGACGACCTGCGCAACACGCTCGTGCCGGTCAACACGCGCTGGGACGTGCGCGAGGTGCTGGACGCCGCGTGGCACTACGAGGGTGTCACCGGCCGACGGGTGTCCATCGAGTACGCGCTGATCAAGGACATCAACGACCACGGCTGGCGGGCCGACCTGCTCGGACGCCGGCTCAAGAACCACAACGCGCACGTCAACCTGATCCCGCTCAACCCCACCCCGGGGTCGAAGTGGACCGCGTCGACGGCCGAACGCCAGGAGGAGTTCGTCCGCCTGCTGACCAAGCACGGCGTGCCGGTCACCGTCCGGGACACCCGGGGCCGGGACATCGACGGCGCGTGCGGTCAGCTGGCCGCCGCGGAGGTCTAGGGCCGGTTTGCCGGACCGGGCCCGGTCCCCCGGTCCGGCTCCGCCGCAAGTGGGACATCCCGGGCAGGTCACGGGTGCGCGGCGCGGCGATATAGAACGGGTAACGAATCCTTATCGGATCCTTAGGCGCCCCGGGGCAGACTGATCTCAGTGCCAAGCCGTCGGATCCTTTGATCCCCCCGTTCGAATGATCCGGCGGTGGCACGCCCAAGCCGCCGGTCGAAGGGACACGATCCGGCGCACGGCTCGGGGTCGCGTGGCCCCCGAGACGATAAGCACTTCGAGCCCGTCGCGGAAGGGGACGCCGCGCCGGGCTCGAAGTGTTTTCCCATATCGCACGGGCATCGGGCGTTCCCCGTGTCCGTCGGGCATCGCGCCCGGACCGTGGCCCGGGCGCGAATATCGAGCCGGCCGCGGCTTCAGACCCGGCGCGGCCGTTCGTCCCGTAGGGTCACCACGGCCGCCGCGATCAGTGCGATCGCCAGCAGACCGAGGGTCCACATCGAGCCCAACAGGGCCGCGTGCGCGGGCACCGTGGGAAACGAATCCCCGTCGCCGCGTGCCGGCCACGCCGTCAGCGCGCCGACCCCCACCGAGATCGCCACGCACACCAGCACCGGCACCACCAGGACTGCCAGGGCCGCTCGGCGATCCAGTCGCTCACCGGCGCCGATCGAGTGCAACGCGTGCGAGGTCTCGCGGCGCGCGGGGCCGTGTTCCACGACCGCCGTGAACAGCATCGCCGCCGCACACGAGGACATCGTCGTCATGGTGAGGAACAGCGGAGCGTCGGCCATCCCGGGCGGCGTGCGGTCACCCGCGAGCACGCTGGTCGTGACCACCGCCAGCGCGATCGTGGCCAGGCCCAGCGGCAGCGCCAAGCCACGTGCGCTCGCCTCGATCCGGCGCGCCGCGCACAGTGTCCATACCCGACCCGCCCGGGAGGCCCAGCCCGAGCCCAGCCAGGTCAACAGCCACGGCACGGTGAGGGCCGCGCCCGTCAGCACCGCGCCGTAGCCGACCACTGCCGCCGGCACCGCACCGTGAGACAACCGCTCCGTATGTCCCGGGTCGGCGATCAGGTACTGGCCGAGAAGTCCGGCGAGTATCACCAGCGGTCCGAGGTACGGCGGGATGCGCGGTCGCAGCCGAGGCGACGGTCGACCCGTTGCGTAGAAGGCGGCGAGCGCCGCCACCGAGGGCAGCGCGGCGAGCACCGCGACCACGGCCGGCCAAGGTGCCGAGGCCCCGATCGCGAGCAGGTGCCGGACCGCGGGGGGCGGCGAAGCGGGGAGCGAGCGCAGCGCGAGATGCGCCTGCACACCGGCGAAAGTGCCGGCCAGAGCCGTGACGGCGGCCTCGGACACGACAACGTCCCGACTCCGGCGGTTCGCCTCGTCGGCCGGGAACGGGGCGCCCGGCCGGTCGCCCCCGCCAGGGATCGTCAGGCGGATGCCGATCGCGACCAACACGGCCACAGCGCCCAGCACCGGCAGCGCCGCGAGCACCGGTCCGATCAGTGCCGGCCCGCGATGTTCGATCGGGAATGCCCAGGCCAGCAGGCACAGCAGCACGATCGTGGCGGTACTCGCGACCGTCGCGCCGGCCAGCACGCGCACGGCGTCGACCCGGGAAGCGCCGTGCCACGCGTCGCGCAACAGGCTCCGGCCGGCCGGGGACACCGGCCTACCACCCGTCCGCATGCGGGTCGGGGCGACCGTCGCGCAGGGCCAGACGGCGGTCCGCGTGCGCGGCCACCCGCCGGACGGCGGTGGCCAGCACCAGGGTCATCCCGTGCGAGCGCACGGCGGAGACCAGGATTCGCATCAGGTGGTCGAGGTCGGCGGTCGGCAGACCATGCGTCGGTTCGTCCGCGAACACCACCGCCGGGCGGGTGACCAGCGCTCGGGCGACCGCCGCCCGGCGCAGCAGCGCGGGGCCCAGGTCGGTCGGCCGGGATTCGGCGTGCTCGTTCACCTCCAGCCGCTCCATCCAGTGCCGGGCGATCGCGAACGCCTCGGCCCGGCGGACCCGGTCGAGCAGCAGCGGCAGTGCGACGTTCTCCGCGACGGTCAACTCCGGCAGCAGCCGGGTACGGCCGTCGACGAGTCCGAAGTGCCGACGCCGCAGCGCGGTCCGGCCCTTCTCGTCGAGCACGTGCATCGGGCCGCTGTTGAACCACACCTCGCCACAGTCGGGGGCGACCACACCGGACAGGCACCCGAGCAGCGCCGACTTGCCGGCGCCGGGGGGACCGGTGATCGCGAAGGTCTCTTCGGCTCGGACCGCCGCGGAGACGTCCCGCAGCAGGGTGACCCGACCCTGGGTCAGGGTCAGCCCGCGACCGCGCAGGATGTCGTTGTCGGGCGGGGCGATCGGTACGTCTGCGGCGACGGCGCGCCGCTCATGGGGTCTCGCCGCGCGGGACGACAGGGACATGGCACACCTCCCGCAGAGAAACGTTCGTTTGCCACCCGTCTCCTCAAACGAGCATCGTGGCGCCTGGTTGCGGCAGGGATGACAAACCCCCTCACTCGGGGAGCCCTGCCGGCGGCCGGAGTTCGCGCGCACCATGATGAGGCGAACAGGTGTATCGAACGCGTTCCGAACGGGGTGCACATGAACCGCCGACTCGATCTTCCGGATCTCCTCAATGCCCGCGACGTCGGCGACCTACCGCTGATCGACGGGGGAGTCACTCGAACGGGCGTACTCATGCGCTGTGAGACCCCGGACCTGCTGACCTCCGAGGGGGTCGCCCGGCTGACCCATGTCTATCGCGTACGCCACGTGCTGGACCTGCGTTCCGAGGGCGAGGGACTGCAGCTCGAGCAGTGGCCCGGCGTGACCCGCCACCGACTGCCGCTGCTGGGCCGACGCTCGGCGCTGGCTGCCGACCGGGCCGCGGTCGGCGACATCTCGGTGGGACAGACCCAGGGCCTGGGGTTGGACGACGACATCGATCTGGGCAGTGTGGACGAGTACGGCGCGGGCCTGCTGTACATGCGGATGGCCGAGCGCGGCGGCGAGTCGTACGTACGCTCGCTGGAGATCTTGGCCGGTGACGGCGGGGTGCCGGCGCTGGTGCACTGTACGGCGGGCAAGGATCGCACCGGCATCCTGGTCGCGCTGCTGTTGTCGGTCGCGGGGGTGGAGCGGGAGGCGATCATCGCCGACTACACCGAGACCGAGGTGCACATGGTGGAGATGTTCGAGCGGATCGACCGGTTGCCCAGGCAGCCGCGGATCGATCCGGCCCATCCGGTCGCCCCGGCGATGCGCGGTGCGGCCCGCGCCTCCATCGACACGTTCCTGCGCGTGCTCGCCGAGCGGCACGGCTCGGCGGCGGACTTCCTGCTCAAGGCGGGTGCGGCGCCGGAGCACCTGGAGACGTGGCGCCGCACCATCCGGGGGCGGTGACCCGGTCGGTCACCGGGTCACCGGGCGGCTCGGTGACCCGGGCCGAGGGGCCGGTACCGAGCGTCCCGGCCGGGTGGCCGGGACCGAGCGGCCCGGGCTCAGTGGCCCAGGAATCGGCCGAACGCCTGCGCGAGTCGGGACTCCTTCCCGGTGCGCTGCTCCTCGGCGTCCGCGCCGGCCATCACCCGCAGGCCGACGTTGGTGCCGATCCAGCGGAACGGCTCCGGCTCCCACTTGGGCGAGCGGTGTCGGACCCACGGCAGCCGGGTCAGCTCGGTGTACTCGTCGCGGATCAGGTCGGCGAGGGTGCGGCCCGCGAGGTTCGCGGTGCCCACGCCGTCGCCGACGTAGCCGCCGGCCCAGGCGAGCCTGCGGGCACGGTCCAGGCCGCAGCTCGCGTACCAGTCGCGGGCCACGCCCAGCGGTCCGCCCCACGTGTGGGTGATCGTGGCGTCGGCGACCGCCGGGAAGAGTTCGGCGACCACCCGGCGCAGTTCGGCGAAGACGTTCTCGTCCCTGTCGAACGCGGGCCGCACCCTGGAGCCGAAGTGGTACGGCGCACCGCGCCCGCCGAAGGCCAGCCGGTCGTCGGCGGTGCGCTGGCCGTAGATGATCAGGTGCCGCATGTCGCTGAAGCTCTCCCGGCGGGCCAGGCCGACCTCGGCCCAGAACGACTCCGGCAGCGGCTCGGTGGCGATCATCAGCGAGTACACCGGGGCCAGTTCGCGATGGAAGCCGGCCAGCTCGGGGGTGTAACCCTCGGTGGCCCGAACCACCACGTCGGCCCGGACCCGGCCGTGCGGGGTGATCGCGACGCCGTCCCGGATCGCGGTGACGGGGGTGTGCTCGTGGATGGTCACGCCCAGGCGGGTCACCGCGGCGGCCAAGCCCCGGGCCAGCTTGGCGGGGTGGATGACCGCGCAGTGCGGGGTGTAGGTGCCGCCGAGCACGTCGGTGGCGCCGACCATCGCGCTCGCCTCGGCGGCGTTCAGCAGCCGGGCGTCGGATTCGTCGAAGCCCCACGCGTGTTCGTCCGCGACCAGTTGGCGCGCCCGGGTCAACTGGACCGGGGTGCGGGCCAGGACCACGGTGCCACCCTTGGCGAAGTCGCAGTCGATGCCCTCCTCGGCGACCACCCGGCCGACCTCGTCCACAGTCGCGTTCATCACCCGCTGCTGGGCGATCGCCCGCTCGCGGGTGCTGCTTCGGGCCACCTTGGCGATCGACGCGGGGAACAGCGCCGAGCACCAGCCGCCGTTGCGGCCGGAGGCGCCGAATCCGGCGATCTCCCGCTCCAGGACCACGATCCGCAACGACGGGTCCGCCTTGGCCAGGTAGTAGGCGGTCCACAGGCCGGTGTATCCGGCGCCGACGATGGCCACGTCCACGTCCAGGTCGCCCGCCGGCGCCGGTCGTGGCGTGATGTCCTCGCCGAGGGTGTCGAACCACAGCGACAGGTCGCGGTAGTCGGCGGTCATCGTCGCCACTTCCTCAGGTAGTCGGGCGCGGGCAGATCGAAGCGCAGGTCGGGGGCGGTCACGGGCTCGCCGAAGTGCTCGGTGATGGGCACCACGCCGGCCCAGATCGGGGTGTCCAGGTCCTCGTCCTCGTCGTCGGGCGGGCCCGCCGAGATCTTCACCGACGTCTCGTCCAGGGGCAGTGCGAGCACCAGCGTCGCGGCGAGTTCCTTGGCCCGGTGCGGGCGCAACTCGTCCCGACGGCCGGGCAGCAGCCGGTCGGTGAGCAGGTCCAGCGCGGCGACCTTCTCGTCCTCGGGCAACACGACGCACGAGCCGAGCACCATCGCGCTGCGGTAGTGCATGGACGATTCGAACGCCGAGCGGGCCAGCACCAGGCCGTCGAGCAGGGTCACGGTCAGGCAGGTCGGCGCGCCCGCGGCCAGGCCGCGGAAGAGCCGGCTGCCGGTCGAGCCGTGGATCAACACCCGTTCGCCGTCCCGGGCGTAGGCGACCGGGAGGACGAACGGCCGGCCGTCCTCGTCGGTGATCGCGAGGTGTCCGACCAGACCGGCGTCGAGCACGGCGTGCAACGCGGTTCGGTCCGGCACGGCGTGGTCGGGCAGGCGGCGTATCCGGGTGCGGGGAGTGGAGCCTGGCGTGGGGTGGCTCATCGGGCCTCTTCGGTGATCCGAGCGCGGCGTGGATGGTGGCGCGGGCTCGTCGATGTCGTGATGTCGGTATTTCTCGGCTCTTCGGGGGATTTCGCCCCGGATATGAGTCTGCCGCCGTCGCGCACTGGCGTGTGCGCGACGGCGGCAGACTCACTGAGGGTTCGTCGAATAGCCGGTGTTCACTGCTCGATCTACAGCTTGGTCCAAGCCTCGGTCAGCACTCCGCGCAGGATCTGCTCGATCTCGTCGAATACACCCTGGTCCGCGACCAGCGGCGGGGAGAGCTGGATGACCGGGTCGCCGCGGTCGTCGGCGCGGCAGTACAGACCGTTGTCGTAGAGCGCGGTGGAGAGGAAGCCGCGGAGCAGGCGCTCGGCCTCGTCCTCGTTGAACGTCTCCTTGGTGCTCTTGTCCTTGACCATCTCGATGCCGTAGAAGTACCCGTTGCCGCGCACGTCGCCGACGATCGGCAGGTCCTGGAGCTTCTGCAGCGTGGCCAGGAACTTGGACTCGTTGTCCAGTACGTGCTGGTTCAGGCCCTCGCGCTCGAAGATGTCGAGGTTGGCCAGCGCCACGGCGGAGGACACCGGGTGCCCGCCGAAGGTGTAGCCGTGCATGAAGACGTTGTCGCTGCCGTTGTAGAACGGCTCGGCGATGCGGTCCGAGACGAGCATCGCGCCGATCGGCGAGTAGCCCGAGGTCATGCCCTTGGCGCAGGTGATGATGTCCGGCACGTAGTCGAACTTGTCGCACGCGAACATCGTGCCGAGCCGGCCGAACGCGCAGATGACCTCGTCCGAGACGAGCAGCACGTCGTACTGGTCACAGATCTCGCGCACGCGCTGGAAGTACCCGGGCGGCGGCGGGAAGCAGCCGCCGGCGTTTTGCACCGGCTCCAGGAAGACCGCCGCGACGGTGTCGGGGCCCTCGTTGAGGATCGCCACCTCGATCTGGTCGGCGGCCCAGCGGCCGAAGCCCTCGGGCGAGGAGTCGGCCAGGAACTCCGGCTTGCGGTACTGGTTGGTGTTCGGCACCCGGAAGGTGCTCGGCACCAGCGGCTCGTACGGCGCCTTGTAGTCCGGCAGACCGGTGATCGACAGCGCGCCCTGCGGGGTGCCGTGGTAGGCGATGGCCCGGGAGATGACCTTGTGCTTGGTCGGCTTGCCGGTCAGCTTGAAGTAGTGCTTCGCCAGCTTCCACGCGGACTCGACGGCCTCGCCGCCACCGGTGGTGAAGAAGACCTTGTTCAGGTCGCCCGGGGCGTAGTTCGCCAGGCGCTCGGCCAGCTCGATGGCCTTGGGGTGGGCGTAACTCCACACCGGGAAGAAGGCGAGCTGCTCGGCCTGCTTGCGGGCCACCTCGGCCAGCTCGGTGCGGCCGTGACCGGCCTGTACGACGAACAGGCCGGCGAGGCCGTCGATGTACTTGCGCCCGTTGGTGTCCCAGATGTAGCTGCCTTCACCGCGCACGATGGTCGGCACGGGAGCGTTCTCGTACGACGACATGCGGGTGAAGTGCATCCACAGGTGGTCGTAGGCGCTCTTGGAGAGGGCCGCGTTGTCGTACTGCTGTGTCATCGAGTACCCCACTGGTAGGTCTGCTTCCGAAGCTTCAGGTAGACGAAGCTCTCGGTGCTCCGTACGCCCGGAATCGCTCGAATCCTCTTGTTGATGATGTCGAGCAAGTGGTCGTCGTTCTCGCATACGAGTTCCACGATGAGATCGAAGGAGCCGGCCGTGATGACGACGTAGTCCACTTCCTTCATTGTGGCCAGTATGTCCGCTACGGGATCGATGTCTCCTTCGACACGAACCCCGACCATGGCCTGGCGATGGAAGCCGACCGTCAGCGGATCGGTCACCGCGACGATCTGCATCACGCCTTGGTCGAGCAGGCGCTGTACGCGTTGACGTACGGCGGCCTCCGAGAGACCGACCGCCTTGCCGATCGCGGCGTACGAGCGGCGTCCGTCCTCTTGGAGCTGCTCGATGATCGCCTTCGACACGGCGTCGGCCGAAGCGTTCGGGTTTCTGTCTCGACCGGCCACGTAGTCACTCTGCCTCATCAGATGGGCCTTTCGCAAGGGAATCCGTTGACTTTGCTCAACGAGACAACTGATTCAGTTGTTGGTGTGTGATGGGGATGCGGATACCGACAGCAATCCGGCTAGGCTGGGAACCGCGGCCCAGGCCGGGATCGACCCCCTCGCCGTCCTGCCGACGCCGCCCCGTTTTCGAAGGAGACTTGGGACATGAGCGACCTGCGTACTCTGCGCAACTACATCGACGGCACGTTCACCGACGCCGCGGACGGCGGCACGCTCGACATCGTCGACCCCGCCACGGGCGAGGTCTATGCGACGTCCCCGCTCTCCCGCGAGCGGGACGTCGACGCGGCGATGCGTGCGGCGGCCACGGCGTTCGAGACCTGGAGCGAGACGACGCCCGCGGAGCGGCAGCTCGCGCTGCTGCGGATCGCCGACGCGGTGGAGAAGCGCGCCGACGAGCTGATCGACGCCGAGTGTCTCAATACCGGCAAGCCCCGCGCGCTCACCGCGTCCGAGGAAATCCCGCCGATGGTGGACCAGATCCGCTTCTTCGCGGGCGCCGCGCGCATGCTCGAAGGCAAGTCGGCCGGCGAGTACATGGCGGGGCACACCTCCATGGTGCGCCGTGAGCCGGTCGGTGTCTGTGCCCAGGTGGCGCCGTGGAACTACCCGATGATGATGGCCGTGTGGAAGTTCGCGCCGGCCATCGCCGCGGGCAACACCGTGGTGCTCAAGCCATCCGACACCACCCCCGCGTCCACCGTGCTGCTCGCCGAGATCATGGGCGAGATCCTGCCCGCCGGCGTGTTCAACGTGATCTGCGGCGACCGCGACACCGGCCGACTGATGGTCGAGCACAAGACCCCGGCGATGGCCTCGATCACCGGTTCGGTACGCGCCGGCATGTCGGTCGCCGAGAGCGCGTCCAAGGACCTCAAGCGGGTGCACCTCGAACTCGGCGGCAAGGCGCCCGTCGTGGTCTTCGAGGACGCGGACATCGCTGCCGCGGCCGAGGGCATCGCCGGTGCCGGCCTCTTCAACGCCGGCCAGGACTGCACCGCAGCCACCCGGGTGCTCGTGCACTCCTCGATCCGCGACGAGTTCGTCGCCGCGCTGGCCGCTGCCGCCGGCGACCTGTCGACGGGTCCGCATGAGGACGCGTACTTCGGCCCGGTCAACAACGTCAACCAGCTCAAGCAGGTCAGCGGCTTCATCGAGCGCCTCCCGGCGCACGCGAAGGTCGAGACCGGCGGGCACCAGGTCGGCGACAAGGGCTTCTTCTACGCCCCGACCGTGGTTTCCGGGCTCAAGCAGGACGACGAGATCATCCAGAACGAGGTGTTCGGCCCGGTCATCACCGTGCAGTCGTTCGAGGACGAGGCGGAGGCGCTGAACAACGCCAACGGCGTGCAGTACGCGCTCGCCTCCTCGGTGTGGACCAAGGACCACGGCCGGGCGATGCGGATGGCCAAGCGGCTCGACTTCGGCTGCGTGTGGATCAACACGCACATTCCGTTGGTCGCCGAGATGCCGCACGGCGGCTTCAAGCACTCCGGCTACGGCAAGGACCTCTCCGGCTACGGCTTCGAGGACTACACCCGGATCAAGCACGTGATGACCAACTACGACGCCTGATCCACCCCGCCGCACCCGCGGCGTCGGCACGACCTGCACGCACCCTGTCAACTCCGCTCCGCGAGGGTTGACAGGGTGCGTGTTGCCGTCGGGGGCGGGTGGACGCCACGATGCGATGGGCCATTTTGTACGCAACAGTGCGGTCCCCCGCCCACGGAGCAGGCCCCACCCCCCCGCATTCGCCAAGGAGTCGCCGATGACCCGCGCCCGCACTCGCGCCCAGTCCCCGTTGCGGATCGCCGGGCACCGGGTGGACCGGCGGATGTTCCTGCGCGGCACCGGCGCGGCGGCGGCCGTCGGCGCACTCGCCGCGTGCGGTGTGCCCTCCGCGTACGTCCAGGAGAGCAAGCGCGGCGGACGGGACCGGTCGGACCAGGAGAAGGTGGTGCGCTTCTCCAACTGGGCGCTCTACATCGACATCGACGAGAACGACGAGCAGAAGCACCCCACGCTCGACGCCTTCACCGACAAGACCGGGATCAAGGTCCGGTACTCGGAGGAGATCAACGACAACGACGAGTTCTTCGGCAAGATCCACCCGGCCATCCAGGCGGGCAAGGAACCCGGACGCGACGCGATCGTCATCTCGGACTGGATGTGCACCCGCTTCGTCCGGCTCGGCTGGGTGCAGAAGCTGAACAAGGCCAACCTGCCGCAGGTGGACGCCAACCTCGCCGAGTCGCTGCGCAGCCCGGGGTACGACCCCAAGCGCGAGTACACCGTGCCGTGGCAGAGCGGGATGACCGGCATCGCGTACAACAAGAAGCTGGTGGGTCGCGAGATCCGGTCCGTGAACGACCTGTGGCGGCCCGAACTCAAGGGCCGGGTCACCGTGTTCGCGGGCTTCATGGAGGCCGTCGCGCTGCTGATGCTCGGCGAGGGCGCGGACATCAAGACCTTCACGGACGCGGACGTGGACAAGGTGATGGAGCGGATGCAGAAGCTGGTGGACAAGGACCACATCCGCAGCTTCACCGGCAACGACTACACCTCGGGCCTGGCCAGCGGCGACATCCTGGCCTGCCAGGCGTACTCCGGCGACGTGGGGCAGCTCAAGCTGGACAACCCCGACATCGAGTTCGTGGTGCCCGAGGAGGGTGCCGAACTGTGGTCGGAGAACCTGATGGTGCCGAACAAGGCCGCGCACAAGACGAACGCCGAGAAGCTGATGGACTTCTACTACGACCCGGAGGTCGCGGCCGAGTTGGCGAACTACGTGGCGTACGTGTGTCCGGTCCCGGCCGCGCAGCAGGTGCTGGCCGAGTCCTCGGACCAGGAGATGCGCGAGTCGGCGGTCAACCCGCTGATCTTCCCGGACGCCGAGATGACCGCGAAGCTGCACGGGATGCGCGAGACCACCGAGGACGAGGAACGGCGCTGGGAGAAGGCCTGGGGGAACATCATCGGCCTGTGAGTCGCGGGCCGCGCGAGCGGCGCCGAGCGGTCGACGGTGGGGCCGGCGGGGTCGGTACTCCACCAGGGCCGGCGATGACGGCACCGCGACAGGCGCGCGCCGTCTCGCGCGCCTCGGCGGGCATGTCGGAGTGCGGCAGTCGGATGGTCGGCCCGACGACGAACGCGCCGAGCAGGGCATCGAGGCCGAGTTCGTCCGCGGCCCGGACCGACAGCGCGAGCACGACCGCGGGGGCGCCAGGCGGAGCATAGTGCGCATTCGGCAGCCATTCGGGCGCACGCGCAGGTCGGCGGCGGACCTCCCGGGAAGAGCCACCCGGACGGACGCACTAGGGTCGATATCCATGACTAGCAGCTCTCCCGAGGCCGCCGCCGTGCCCGCCGTCGAACTGCCCACCGCCCCCGGTACCGACCCCGCTGCGGAGCCCGTGACCTGGGACGTCGTGGTGATCGGAGCGGGCCCCGCCGGGGCGTCCGCGGCTTTGGCCGCGGCGCGCGCGGGACGCCGGGTGCTGGTCGTGGACCGGGCCGAGCTGCCGCGCTACAAGACCTGCGGCGGCGGCATCATCGGCCCCTCCAAGAGTGCCCTTCCGCCCGGGTTCGAGCCGCCGGTCGAGGACTTGGTGCACGAGGTCGAGTTCACCCTGCGCGGCCGCCGTCGGCGGGTGCGCTCGGCCCGGACCACGTTGATCGGCCTGGTCGACCGGGCCCGCTTCGACGAGGCGCTGACCCGGGCGGCGGTGGCTGCGGGCGCGGTGCTGCGCGAGGGCGTCGCGGTCTCCCGGATCGCCGAGCGGGACGGCCTGGTGACGCTGACCCTGGCCGGCGGCGAACTGCTGCGGGCGCGCGCGGTGGTCGGCGCCGACGGCAGCGCGGGGCGCAGCTCGGCCCACGTCGGGGTCACCTTCGAGCAGGTCGACCTGGGCCTGGAGGCGGAGATTCCGGTCCCGCCGGAGGTCGCCGCGCACTGGCACGGCCGGATCCTGCTCGACTGGGGGCCGCTGCCGGGCTCGTACGGCTGGGTCTTCCCCAAGGGCGACACGTTGACCGTCGGCGTGATCTGTGCCCGGGGCGAGGGCGAGGCCACCCGCACCTACCTGCGCGACTTCATCGGCCGACTCGGCCTGGCCGGGTTCCGGCCGGCCGTCGAGTCGGGCCACCTGACCCGATGCCGCAAGGAGAGCGCGCCGCTCTCCCGCGGCCGGGTGCTGGTGGCCGGGGACGCGGCCGGGCTGCTGGAGCCCTGGACGCGCGAGGGCATCTCGTACGCGCTGCGCTCGGGCCGGCTGGCGGGGGAGCGGGCCGCGCTGGTGGCCGAGGTGGACACCGACGCCGAGGTGGACAAGATCGGCGCCGGCTATCACGCGGACATCGATGCGGTGTTGGGCCGTGAGATGCGCGCCGGACGGCTCCTGCTCGGCGTGTTCGAGCGGCACCCCGGGATGTTGCACCACGCGGTGAGCACGCTGCCGCAGGGCTGGCGGGTGTTCCGCAAGGTGGTCCAGGGGCGGACCACGTTCGCCGATCTGCTGGAGCGGCCCGCCGCCCGGCGGGTGCTGGCGTTGACCGGGCACTGACGACGTCGGACGGCCCCGGCCCCGCCGTACTCGGGGTCCGGGGCCGTCCGGTTCGGTGTGCTCATACGCTCACGGTCCGGTTACGGACCGGCGGTGGTCGTTTGCCGAACTCAGTCCCGGTCCGGCTCGTCGTCGCCCTCGGCCGAACGGATCCGCCGCAGACGCGCGCCCTGGAACAGCGCGTTGCCCACCAGCATCAGGCCGAGCGCGCCGCCCGCGAGTGACAGCGTGTCGTCGTCGGAGCCGGTCTTGGGCAGCGAAGTCGGCGGCGTGGCCTGGTCGGTGCCGCCGGTGCTCCCGCCGCCGGTGGTGCCGCCCGTGGTTGTGCCACCCGTGCTGCCGCCGCTGGTCGTCGTGCCGCCGGTGGTTCCCCCGCCCGTCGAGCCGCCGCCGGTGGTGCCGCCCGGTACCGGCGTATCGACCGTGTAGCCGATGAACGACGGGTCGTTGTTGTTGGCCCTGTTGCTCAAGGTCAACGGCCCGGCCACACCCAGCACCACGGAGGTGTCCGTGGCGCCCTCGGGCACCACGAGCACGCAGAACGTGGAGATGTCCGCCTCCGGCGCGAGCGGAAGCCGCACCTCGGCCCGGGCCGCGCGCGGTTGTTGTACGGCCGGCAGATATTCCACCGCCGCCGACCAGCGCTTGGTCTCGTGCGGCCCGAGCGCACCCGGCGCGCACTTGAAGGTGGTTGTCCAGGCCGGTCCCGGTGCCTTGAGCGCGGGCGCCGCCGAACAACCGGGCACCGAGAGGATTCGGAGGGCGCCCGTGCTGCGGGCGTACACGTCGCGGGCCGGCTGGGCCTGGTCGGTGTTGTTGGTGACGGTGAACGCGATCGAGCCCCGACCGTTGGCGTCGAAGCTGATCTGGGTCGACGTGGTGACAGCGAACGGCTTGGCCGTGGGTGGCACGGTCGGCGGCGCGGACGTGCCGGGTGGTGGTGTGCTCGGCCGCGTCGTGGTGGGCGGCGGCGTCGTCCCGGGCCCCGTCGTCGAGGGCCGCGTCGTGGTCGGTGGCGGCGTCGTCCCGGGCCCGGTCGTCGAGGGCCGCGTCGTGGTGGGTGGTGGCGTGCTGCTCGGCCCGTGCGTCGCGGTCGGCGGCTTCGTGGTGACCTCGCCCGTCGGACTGTGCGTGCCGGTGGGGCCTTGGGTGTGGGTGTGCCCGGCACCGGATGGATGCGCGGTTCCGTTTCCCTGGGTATCCGCGACGGCCAGGCCGGCGTTCAGGATCATTCCTATTCCGATCGGAACAGAAATTATCAAGGCCGCTCGCCTGACGTTTTCTGATCGAAATTTTTTCGGGATGAACATGCGGTATCCCCCTCCCGCTATGTGTGACGATTCGTTCTACCATGTCCGTCCTAAGCTTTCGCAGGGCCTTTCACAGGTAATCCCACGAGAGTGGCAATGGTCTGATCTTGAAAAACGGCGGGACCTGGGGGAAAGCCGATGTCGGGCGGGCCTGGAGAGGGTTGGGCGGGTTTCGTGGTCGGAGCCCGATACGAGTTGTCGAGCGTGCTCGGCAGCGGCGGCATGGGCACCGTGTGGCGGGCCCGGGACCGGGTACTGGATCGACCCGTGGCGGCGAAGGTGGTCACCACCGGGTGGGGGCGCAGCGCGTCCCGGTCCTTTCGCGAACGCAGCCTGCGCGAGGCGCAGGCGACCGCGCGGATCAACCACCCGAACGTCGTGCGTGTCTACGACTACGTCGAGGACGACGACCGGCTGTGGATCGTGATGGAACTGCTCGACGCCCGCTCGCTGGACACCATCCTGGAAGAGGACGGGCCGCTCACCCCGCACGCCGCCGCGGCGGTGGCCGTGCAGATCGCCCGCGCGCTCGGCGTCGTGCACGCGCACGGAGTCATCCATCGCGACGTCAAGCCGGGCAACGTGCTGATCGCCCGGGACGGACACGCCGTGCTGACCGACTTCGGCATCGCCGCGCTGGAGGGCGTGAGCGGACTGACCGGCACCGGGGCGATCCTGGGCTCGCCCGAGTTCATGGCACCCGAGCGGATCGAGAGCGAGCACCCCGGGCCCGCGTCCGACCTGTGGTCCCTGGGCGTCACGTTGTGCGCGGCGGTCACCGGCGCGTCGCCGTTCCGCCGCGCCACCCCGGTGGCCACGATGCACGCGATCGTGATCGCCGAGCCCGAGGTGCCCGAGGAGATCGGTCCGCTGAAACCGCTCATCCGCGATCTGTTCCGGCGCGACCCGGCGCGGCGCCCGGACTCGGCCGAGGTGGAGGCGCGACTGGACGCGCTGCTCACGGCCGAGGGCCGCCGGCACGCGGGCGAGGTGACCCGGCCGATCCCGCCCACCGCGCTCGGCCGGGTGCTCGAGCGCGGGCCGGCCGAGCGCGGTCCCGACGAGCGGGAGCCGGACGAGGCCGACGACGATGTGACGCTGGTGCCGACCGCGCACCCGCAGCCGCCGCTGCGCGACCTGCTCCCGCCCGCCCGGATCGCCCCCGACGACGGCACTCCGCTCGACCCGTTCCCGCGGGTGCCCGCGGCACCGTCGCCGGAGCAACGGCCGAACACCCCGGCCGGCCCCGCGCACTCGCCGACCTTCCCGATGCCGACCCGCACCCGCCGGCCGCCCCGCTCGCGCCGCCGGCTCCTGGCGGTGCTGCTGCCTCTCGTCACGCTCCTGGTGGCCGGCGCCATCGTGGCGGCGTTGCTGCTCGCGAACGGCGGTGGCAAGTCCGGCGGGGACGGTGGCAAGAGCGGGAGCAGTTCCGGCGCATTGCCGCCGACGACCTCCCACACGGCCGGCGCGCCCGCGGCCGACCCGGTCGCGGGTCTCGCGCCCTACCCGAGTACGACCCCGGGCGCCGCACCGATCCCGGTCCGCGTGGCGGACGAGAACACCTTCACCTGGCAGATCCCGCAGGGATGGACCCGCAAGGAGCAGGACCAGAGCGTGGTCTACAGCGATCCGGCCGGTGCCGGGGTGTTGACCGGGCGAACCGCTTTCCAACAGACCACGGATTTGTTGGAGCAGTGGCGCGACGACGAACAGAACGCTTCGAAAGTCTTTCGCGACTATCACAAGGTGGTCTTCGCGGAACGTGCCATTCACGGCCGAAGGGGCGTGGTCTGGGAATACACCTGGACCGAGTCCGGCATTGCCCGGCGCGCCATACTGGCCGCAGTGATCGTCGATGGCATCTACATCGAGGTGGATGTATTCGGCACCGAGCAGAATTGGGCCCGGGACGCGGGCCTGCACGCGCTCGCGGTGAGCGCCTTCACCCTCGCGGGCGGCCGTCCCGCCGCCTGAGTACGAAGCCCGGGCGCCGCCGCGCTCAGCGGCGGAGCGCCTCCAGGCCGAGCAGCGCCACGTGCAGCGACAGACAACTCTCCACCTGGTCCAGATCGACGCCCAGGATCCGCTCGATCCGGTGCAGCCGCTCGTAGAAGGACGGGCGGGACAGGTGCGCGGCGTCGGCCGCCGCGGACTTGTTCCGGCCGTGGTCCAGATAGACCTGGAGCATCGCGATCAACTGGGTGCCCTGCTGCGCGTCGTAGGCGAGCAGCGGGCCGAGCTCGCGCTCGACGTAGGTCTGCAACCGCGCGTCGTCGCGCAGCAGGTGCAGCAGCCCGCGCAGCCGCACGTCGGGCAGCCGGTAGAAGGCGGCCTTGCCGCCCTGGTGCAGCGCGGCGTCCGCGACCTGGGTGGCCTCCAGGAGCGAGCGGCGGGCATCGCGCACCGCGCCCACAGAGGAGCCGACCGCTACCACGATGTCGTCCGCGAGGTCCGGGGCGAGGCGGCGGATGGCGGCGGAGAAGCCCTCCAGCGCGCCGTCCTCGGTGTCCTGCGAGGCGAGCGCGACGAGCAGCCCGACGTTCTCGTCGTCCAGCCCGCCGACCAGCGCGGCCAGTCGGCGCTCGCGGACCGCCGCGGCGGCGATCTCGGTGAAGTCGCGCAGCCGGGCCTGCGATTCCAGTGCGGCCGGGGTCACGCTGCGGCGCAGCCGCAGCACCACGCCGACCAGGCGCCGACCCTCCAACGGGACACCGAGCGCGCGGGCCCGCAGGGTCACCTCGGCCACCGTGTAGGAGTGGGTCAGGATCCCGGACAGCAGCGTGCGGTGGGTCTGCCGCTCCAGGCTCTCCCGGTCGCGCACCACCAGTCGGTTCAGCGCGAGCGTGGACGCGGCCCGCTCCAGGAGCATGGTCTGCTGCGCGGGCGGCGGCGTGCCGTCGCCGACCAGCACCAGTCGGCCCCAGTCGTGGCCGCGTGCGCCCACCGTGGTCACCAGCCATCCGGTGCGCTCGTCGAAGGCGGTCCGAGTGGACAGCCGCAGCTGCCGGGAGCGGTCCTCCCAGTTCTCCAGCAGGGTCTCCGCGACTATGCCGGCCGCGTCGTAGGCGAGCACCTGATGTGCCAGGTTCTCCAGGATCACCGGACGCCCGGCCATCCGGGACGCCTGCCGGACGATCTCGGCGGGTTCGGCGCCCTCGACCGCAAGCTCGTTGAACGCCTGGTGCACCGCCTCGGAGGCCTGCAACTCGGCCAACTGGGCGTCGATGATCAGCCCGTGCACGGCCTCGGTGATGCCGATGAACCGGGTCTCGTTGCGCAGCGTGATCACCGGCAGACCGACCTGCTCGGCCGCCGCGACCAGCGCGCGCGGCAGTTGCTCGGTGTAGCGCCGGCCCAGTTCGACCACGAGTCCGGCCGCGTCCACGTCGGCGAGATCACGGATGTAGCGTTGCAGGCCCTCGCGCTCCTCGGGGAGCGCGATGCCGGTGGCCATCACCAATTCGCCACCCTTGAGCAGCCGGGTCACATCCGGCAGCTCGCTGATGTGCACCCAGCGCACCGGCCGGGCCAGGCCGCGTTCACCCGCGACCACCTGCGGGCGGCCGCGCTGGACGATGTCGAGGGCCAGTACTTCGGCGACCGTGGGGAACATCCGAAAACCTCCGCGAGCTGACAACGACCCGACCGTGACGGCGGTTGGTTCCCGAAGGAAGCGGGAATTCGCGAGCAATCTGTAAAAGGCTCGGCGGGCGACACTTCCATGGTGACAGGTGGCTGTCCGGTTCGACCCACGACCCCGGGGTTCGGGCGGGCGATTGGCGACCTGTAAAGCCCACACCGCCCTACCTGTCGATGTGCCTGTTGCGGCACCCCGTGTCGAAACGGCATCGTCCTACGCTGACGCGGCTCACGCGCATAACCACCGCACGCAGCCCCCGTCGGCTCATCGAAAACCCCCTTGGAGGGCTCCCATGCCTGTGCAGGACTTCGGCAAAGGTCATCAGTTCGTCGGGGGACAACTGCGGCAGGGCTCGTCCGGAGAGACCTTCGACGTCACCAACCCGGCGACCGGCGAGAAGGTCGAGACGCTCACCCTCGCGGGCACCGCGGACGTGGACGCGGCGGTAGCCGCCGCCAAGGGCGCCTTCCCGCAGTGGTCGCAGGCGACCCCGGGTGAGCGGGCGACCGCGCTGAACCGGCTGTCGGTGCTGCTGGAGGAGCGGGCCGAGGAGTTCGCCCGGGTCGAGACCGCGCAGGCGGGCAAGCCGATCCGGCTCACCACCGAGTTCGACGTGCCGGGCACGATCGACAACACCGCGTTCTTCGCGGGCGCGGCCCGCAACCTGGAGGGCAAGGCGGCCGGCGAGTACTCGGCCGGCTCCACCTCGATGGTGCGCCGCGAGGCGATCGGCGTGGTCGGCTCGATCGCGCCGTGGAACTATCCGCTCCAGATGGCCGCGTGGAAGATCCTTCCGGCGATCGCCGCGGGCAACACCATCGTGCTCAAGCCGGCCGAGATCACCCCGCTGACCTCGCTGATGTTCGCCCAGGCGTGTGTCGACGCGGGCATCCCCGACGGCGTGGTCAACGTGGTCACCGGCAAGGGCCGCACCGTCGGCGAATACCTGATGGGCCACGCGGACGTGTCGATGGTTTCGTTCACCGGCTCCACCGGGGTCGGCAAGCGGGTCGGCGAGGTGGCGCTGCAGACCGTCAAGCGACTGCACCTCGAACTCGGCGGCAAGGCCCCGTTCGTGGTCTTCGACGACGCCGACCTCGACGCCGCGATCAACGGCGCGGTCGCCGCCTCGCTGATCAACTCGGGCCAGGACTGCACCGCCGCGACCCGCGCCTACGTGCAGCGCCCGCTCTACGACGCGTTCGTGGCGGGCGTCGCGGAACTGTACGAGAGCGTGCGCCTGGGCGACACGATGGACCCCTCGACCGACCTCGGCCCGCTCGTCTCGCACCGCCAGCAGGAATCGGTGGCCGGCTTCGTCGAGCGCGCCCGCGGCTACGGCGCGACCATCGTGACCGGCGGCGAGATCCCCGGCGGCGAGTTGGCCAAGGGCGCGTTCTACCGCCCGACGCTGGTCACCGGTGTGGCCCAGGACAGCGAGATCGTGCAGGACGAGATCTTCGGCCCGGTCCTGGTCGTGCTGCCCTTCGACAGCGACGAGGAAGGCATCCGGCTCGCCAACGACACCCCGTACGGCCTGGCCGCCTCCGCCTGGACGCGGGACATCTTCCGCTCGCTGCGCGCGACCCGGGAGATCCAGGCCGGCTGCGTGTGGGTCAACGACCACATCCCGATCATCAGCGACATGCCGCACGGCGGCTACAAGGCCTCCGGCTTCGGCAAGGACATGTCGCAGTACTCCTTCGACGAGTACACCCAGGTCAAGCACGTGATGTACGACGGCACGGGAATCGCCCGCAAGGACTGGCACCGGACGATCTTCGGAGATCGTTAAGCACCCCATCGAACGGGCGGCCGAGAGCGCGAGCTCTCGGCCGCCCTTGCGGCCGGCGAGCGGGTTCGGGGCCCGCGGCGCGGCGAGAGGAATCATGACTGAGCAGCAGCGGGCCGGCGCCTCCGGCGACGTCTCCTTGGCGGGCCTGAGCAAGCACTACGGCGACTTCACGGCCGTCCGACCCATGGACCTGACGATCCCCGCGGGATCGTTCTTCGCCCTCCTCGGTGCCTCGGGCTGCGGCAAGACCACGACGCTGCGGATGATCGCCGGACTGGAGCAGCCCTCGACCGGCAGCATCCGCATCGGCGACCGCGACGTCACGGCCCTTCCGCCGTACAAGCGCCCGGTGAACACGGTGTTCCAGAACTACGCGCTCTTCCCGCACCTGAGCGTGGCCGACAACGTCGGCTTCGGCCTCAAGCGGCGCGGCATCAAGGACACCCGGCAGCAGGTCGAGGACATGCTCGACCTGGTCGAGCTCGGGCACCTGGCCAAGCGCAAGCCGACCCAGCTCTCCGGCGGTCAGCAGCAGCGGGTCGCGGTGGCCCGGGCGCTGATCAACACGCCGCAGGTGCTGCTCCTGGACGAGCCGCTGGGCGCGCTCGACCTCAAGCTGCGCCGGCAGATGCAGCTCGAACTCAAGCGCATCCAGACCGACGTGGGCATCACGTTCGTGCACGTGACGCACGACCAGGAAGAGGCCATGACGATGGCCGACACGATCGCCGTGATGAACGGCGGCCGAATAGAGCAACTCGGCTCCCCGGTCGAGCTGTACGAGGCGCCGCGCACCACGTTCGTGGCCAACTTCCTGGGCCAGTCCAACCTGGTCGAGGCCAAGGTGACCGGGCGCGCCGACGGCGATCTGCTGCTGGACGCGCAGGGCAACCGGCTGGCGCTGCCCGCCGCCCGCTCGGCCGCCGACGGCGATCGCATCGTGATGGGCATCCGACCGGAGAAGATCACCATCGCCTACGCGGCGGACGCGAAGGTCGCGGACAACCGCAACCGCCTCGACGGCGGTGTGATCGTGGACGCGGCGTTCATCGGCGTCTCCACGCAGTACGTGGTGCGGATGCCGTGGGGTCAGGAGTTCACCGTGTTCGAACAGAACATGGAGCGCGACCCGCGTCTGGTGCCCGGGGCGACGGTGATCCTGCACTGGAACCCGGAGCACGGCTTCGGCCTGGAGTCGGGCGACCTGACCGCGGGCATCGCCGAGGCGAGCGAGGACGCCGCGTGAGCGCGCTCGGCACCCTCGGCGCGGGCACGACGGGAGGTGCGGACACCAAGACCACGGAGCTCAAGCGGCGCGGCAGATGGGTGCCCTACGCGCTGCTGGCGCCCGGCCTGCTGTGGCTGGTGGTCTTCTTCGCGATCCCGATGGTGGTTCAGGGCTCGACCTCGCTGCAGACCGGCAACCTGACCAAGGGCTACGACCTCACCTGGCACTGGGCCACCTACTGGGATGCGCTCGACCAGTACTACCCGCAGTTCCTGCGTTCCTTCGGGTACGCGGCCGCGGCGACCGTGATGTGCCTGGTGATCGGCTACCCGCTCGCCTACGCGATCGCGTTCAAGGCCGGCAAGTGGCGCGGCATGTGGCTGGTGCTGGTGATCGCCCCGTTCTTCACCAGCTTCCTGGTCCGCACGCTGGCCTGGAAGACGATCCTCGCGGACAACGGGATCGTCGTGGACGTGCTCAACAAGCTGCACTTCACCAACGTCACGGCGTTCCTCGGCCTGACCCAGGACGACCGGGTGCTGGCCACGCCGCTCGCGGTGATCTGCGGACTGACCTACAACTTCCTGCCGTTCATGGTGCTGCCGCTGTACGCGTGCCTGGAGCGGATCGATCCGCGCCTGCACGAGGCCGCCGGCGACCTGTACGCGTCGCCGCGAACCACCTTCGCCAAGGTCACCTTCCCGCTGTCGCTGCCGGGCGTGGTCTCCGGCACGCTGCTCACCTTCATCCCGGCGTCCGGCGACTACGTCAACGCGCAGTGGCTCGGCTCGCCGGACACCGGCATGGCGGGCAACGTGATCCAGACCCAGTTCCTGCGGGTGCTGGACTACCCCACCGCCGCCGCCCTGTCGTTCATCCTGATGTTGTTGATCGTGCTCATGGTGACGGCGTACATCCGCAAGGCGGGGACGGAGGACCTGGTCTGATGGCCGTCGTCAACTGGTTGCGTCGCAACGTCATCGTGCTGTTCGGTCTGCTCGCGCTCGGCTACATGACGCTGCCCAACATCGTCGTGCTGATGTTCTCGTTCAACGACCCGAACGGGCGCTTCAACTACACCTGGAACGGCTTCACGCTCGATGCGTGGGAGCAGCCGTGCGGGGTCGCGGGCATCTGCGACTCGGTCGCGGTCAGCATGAAGATCGCGGTCCTGTCGACCCTGATCGCCACCGCGCTCGGCACCGCGATCGCGTTCGCGCTCGGCCGCTACCGGTTCCGGGCCCGCGGCGCGATCAACACGCTGCTGTTCCTGCCGATGTCCATGCCCGAGGTGGTGATGGGCGCCTCGCTCGGCACGCTGTTCCTGAACATGCGGATCAACACCGGCTTCGTGACGATCCTGATCGCGCACATCATGTTCTGCCTGAGCTTCGTCGTGGTCGCGGTCAAGGCCCGCGTGCTGGGCATGGACCCCAAGCTCGAAGAGGCCGCTCAGGACCTGTACGCGTCACCCGTCCAGGTGTTCCTGCGGGTGACCCTGCCGCTCGCCGCACCCGGTATCGGGGCCGGCGCGATGCTCGCCTTCGCGCTGAGCTTCGACGATTTCGTGATCACGAACTTCACCTCGGGCAACACGGTCACCTTCCCGATGTTCGTGTACGGCGCAGCCCAGCGCGGCACGCCGCCGCAGATCAACGTGATCGGTTCGGCGATGTTCGTGATCGCCGTACTGATCGTGATGATCGGGCAGATCCGCGCCTCGCGGCGGGCCAAACAGCGGGCGTAGTTTCGCCCGTTAAATGATGATCAATCCCAGATCTGTAGCTATGCGGTGAAACCGCCGGGGCCCGACAAGGCGGCCCCGGCGGACACTGCGAAAGTGGTGAAACCCCATGGGTCCCCGGAACACGTCGGATCCTGCTCCCTCGGTCGAGGCGATCCGCTCGCTCGCGGACGCCGCGCCGACCCCCTTCTGGCTCGACCGGAGCGACCGACCGGAGCCGTGCGCGGCTCTGGTCGGCGACGACCACTGCGATCTGGCGATCGTCGGCGGCGGCTACTCGGGCCTTTGGACCGCACTGATCGCGAAGGAACGCAACCCCTCGCGCGACGTGGTGCTGGTCGAGGCGCACGAGATCGGCTGGGCGGCCTCGGGCCGCAACGGCGGATTCTGCGCCGCGAGCCTGACCCACGGCTTCTACAACGGGCTGGACCGCTGGGAGAGCGACCTCGCCCGACTGGAGCGGCTCGGTGAGCACAACCTCGACGAGATCGAGGCGGCGATCAAGCGCTACGGCATCGACTGCGACTTCCGTCGCACCGGCGAGCTCAGCGTCGCGACCCAGCCGCACCAGGTCGAGGAACTGCGCGAGGAGATCGATCTCGCCCGGCGCTACGGCACCGAACTGACCTTCCTGGACCGGGACGAGGTGCGTGCGGAGGTCGACTCGCCCACCTACCTCGCCGGCGTCTGGGACAGGACCGGCTGCGCGATCATCGACCCGGCCCGACTGGCCTGGGGCCTCAAGGCCGCGTGCGAGTCGCTGGGCGTGCGCGTTTACGAGCGCACCAAGGTGACCGAACTGGGCGAGCACGGCTCGGGGATGGTGCTGAAGACCGCGTACGGTCGGGTCTTCGCGGGCAACGTGGCGCTGGGCACCAACGTCTTCCCGTCGTTGGTCAAGCGGCTGCGGCCGTTCGTGGTGCCGGTCTACGACTACGCGATGATGACCGAGCCGCTGAGTGCCGAGCAGCTCGCGGCGATCGGCTGGCACAACCGGCAGGGCATCGGCGACACGAACAACCAGTTCCACTACTACCGGCTCAGCGCGGACAACCGGATCCTGTGGGGCGGTTACGACGCCGTCTACCACTACGGTTCCAAGCTCTCCTCGGACCTGGACCAGCGCCCGGAGACGTTCGCGAAGCTCGCGCAGCACTTCTTCGAGACGTTCCCGCAGCTCGAAGGTCTGCGCTTCAGCCACACGTGGGGTGGCGCGATCGACACGTGCAGCCGCTTCTCGGCGTTCTTCGGGACGGCGTACAAGGGCAAGGTCGCGTACGCGCTGGGCTTCACCGGTCTGGGCGTGGGCGCGACCCGCTTCGGCGCCGAGGTGATGCTGGACAAGCTCGACGGTCGCCCGACCGAGCGCACCGAACTCGAGATGGTCCGCACCAAGCCCCTCCCGTTCCCGCCGGAACCGATCAAGTGGGCGGGCGTGACGATGACCAAGTGGTCGATGGACCGCGCCGACAAGAACGCCGGCAAGCGCAACCTGTGGCTCAAGGCCCTCGACAAGGTCGGCATGGGCTTCGACAGTTAGAAACGCGCTTCGCGCGGTGGCGGCCTCCGGCCGCTCTCCTCGCGCGCTCGTCGATCACCACACGCGATCAAGTCGTGGGCGCTGACGCGCCGTCGGGCAGCCGGGTGAGCATGCACCTCACCCGGCTTCCGGCGTGTCATCCCGCAGCCCCGGGGGAGGCCGCGGGGCCGTGATTCGCGCGCCCCGCCGCGGTGGATCCGCAGCCTTCGTCCGAGACGCAACGGGCCATGTGGGTGGGCAGCACCAATGCCGACCGAGACGGACTGTAAGGCGAACGGCCCAACCGCCGACACCATGAAGCTTGAAGCGCTCCACGAAGGCCAGCAAGACTGGCCACCGTACGGGGCTTGTGCGGCCCCTCGCCGAAACCGCATCCCCCCGGAAGGTCGGACCGTGACGAACCACGTAACCCACTGGATTGCCAACGCGGAGTGGACAGGCGTCTCCGAGCGTCGGGGCGACATCCACAACCCCGCCACCGGCAAGATCACCGGCACGGTCGACTACGCGTCCGTGGCCGAGGTCGACGAGGCCGTCTCGGTCGCCGTCCGCGCCTTCGCCACCTGGAAGAACGCCTCGCTCGCCAAGCGCTCCTCGGTGCTCTTCAACTTCCGTGAGTTGCTCAACGCCAAGAAGGACGAGCTCGCCGCGATCATCGTGGCCGAGCACGGCAAGGTGCACTCGGACGCGCTGGGCGAGATCGCCCGCGGCCAGGAGGTCGTGGAACTCGCGTGCGGCATTCCGCACCTGCAGAAGGGCGGGCACTCCGAGCAGGCGTCGACCGGCATCGACGTCTACTCGATCCGCCAGCCGCTGGGCCCGGTCGCGATCATCTCGCCGTTCAACTTCCCGGCGATGGTCCCGATGTGGTTCTTCCCGATCGCGATCGCAACCGGCAACACGGTGATCCTCAAGCCGAGCGAGAAGGATCCGTCGACCGCGAACTTCCTCGCCGACCTGTGGAAGCAGGCCGGTCTGCCCGACGGCGTGTTCAACGTCGTGCACGGTGACAAGGTCGCCGTGGACCGCATCCTGGAGCACCCGGACATCAAGTCCGTCTCCTTCGTCGGCTCGACCCCCATCGCCAAGTACGTGTACGAGAACGGCACCCGCTACGGCAAGCGCGTGCAGGCCCTCGGCGGCGCCAAGAACCACATGCTGGTGCTCCCGGACGCCGACCTGGACCTGGTCGCCGACGCCGCGGTCAACGCCGGCTTCGGCGCGGCCGGCGAGCGCTGCATGGCGATCTCGGCCCTGGTCGCGGTCGAGCCGATCGCCGACGAGCTGATCGCCCGGATCAAGGAGCGGATGACCAAGCTCCGGGTCGGCGCGGGCAACGACGCCGCCTCCGAGATGGGCCCGCTGGTCACCCGCCAGCACGCGGACAAGGTGCTCTCCTACGTTCAGGCCGGCGAGGACCAGGGCGCGACGCTCGTGGTGGACGGCCGCGAGCACCCGATCAACGGCGCCGACACCGCCGACGGCTACTGGGTCGGCCCGACCCTGTTCGACAACGTCACCCCCGAGATGTCGATCTACACCGACGAGATCTTCGGCCCGGTGTTGTCGGTCGTCCGGGTCGAGTCCTACGACGAGGGCCTGGCGCTGATCAACGCCAACCCGTACGGCAACGGCACCGCGATCTTCACCAACGACGGCGGCGCGGCCCGCAGGTTCCAGAACGAGGTCGAGGTCGGCATGATCGGCATCAACGTGCCGATCCCGGTTCCGGTCGCCTACTACTCGTTCGGCGGCTGGAAGAACTCGCTGTTCGGCGACCTGCACGCGTACGGCGCCGACGGCGTGCAGTTCTTCACCCGCGGCAAGGTCGTCACCCAGCGCTGGCTCGACCCCAGCCACGGCGGCATCAACCTGGGCTTCCCGACCAACGACTGACGTTCGCTCGCCTCGGCGAGCACGCGCACGAGCCCGCCCGACCCCAATGACGTGGTCGGGCGGGCTTCGTCGTCCGCGGCCCGGATACGGACCCCGGGCGCTTCGCCATTTCTTCCGCACGCCTTCCCTGGCAGCATGCGTGACGGGTCGTCAGATGATCAGTCGGCGGCCGCTACGGACGTGACAGGGGAACGGCGCATGCCCATCGAAGACAGCCCACCCGGCGATACCGCCATCCACGTGATCCAGATATCCGACGTGCACTACCGGGACGCTCCGGGCACCCGCGGTGCGGATCGGGTCATGGCTGCTGCTCATGGTGGACACCAACGCGCTCGGCCGCGAACACGTGGGCGACGGGGTGTACCGCGACCTCGACGACCGGATGACCCGAGCCGACGGGCCGGAGCTGAGCGCGCCCGAGGCCGCCCGGATCCGAGAGATCCTGGCCGGTTCGGATGCCGAGCACGTGCTGCTGTTCGTCCACCAGCCGCCGCTCGCCGAGATCTGCCCGCGTTTGGACCCCTCCGGCCGACTCGGCGCGTTGCTCCGCGACTTCGGGCACATCCGAGCCATCTCCGGTGGCCACCTGCACGGCTCGCTCGAAGGCGAGTTCGCCGGGGTGCCGGTGTTCGTGGCGCCCTCGACCACGTACAGCATCGACTACGCCGGCAATCGCTTCGACGGCCCCGGCTATCGCACCTTCACGCTGCACCCGGACGGCCGGGTCGAATCCGAGGCGCACACCGCGCCCGGTCCGATCACCGACGCGATGCGCGCCAAGCCCGCACCGCGCTTTCTCACCGATCTCATGCTGGGCGTGGTGACCATCGAGGAGATGCGCGACATGAGCGACGACCGGTTCGAGGCCCGGTTCGGCGAGCCCCGTCCGGTTCGCGGCGCCTGAGTCCGATTCCCTACAGCCCGACCAGCACGAGGAGACACGTGACACAGCATCAGGCGGATGCCGGACTCGCCCTCGAAGGGGTCCGCAACTTCCGCGACATCGGTGGACTGCCCACCGCCGACGGCCGGCGGGTGCGGACCGGTCGCTACTTCCGCAGCGGCCACCTGGCCAAGCCCACGAACGCGGACCGCGCCGTCCTCGCCGACCTGGGCATCCGGCTCGTGGTGGACCTGCGCAGCCCGGCCGACATCGAACTGGACGGCGCCGACGTGCTGCCCGCCGGGGCCCGGTGGCTGAACCTGCCGATGTCCGACCCGGCCCGACACTCGGACTTCTGGAGCGATCTGCGCAGCGCCGACCTGAGTGTGCTGCGCGAGCGGCTCGGCAACGGGCGGGCGGAGAAGTCGATCGCGGCGGACTACCGCGACCAGGTGGTGAGTCGGGTCGACCGGCACGCGCGGATGTTGCGCGCGATGCTCGACGCGGACGGCCTGCCGGTCGTGGTGCACTGTTCGGCCGGCAAGGACCGCGCCGGGATCGCGGCGGCCCTGGTGCAGCGGATCGTCGGCGTCTGCGCCGACGACGCGGTGGCGAACTACCTGGTCAGCAATGACCCGGGCAACCGCTACGAGCCGAATACCGACAAGCTCGCGATGCGGCCGGGTCTGCTGGAGCTCTTCCAGCCGTTCCTGGAGGTGCGCGAGGAATACCTGCGCGGCGCCTTCGAGGTGATGGACACCCACTGGGGCGGCTTCGACGCCTACCTGGAGCAGGGGCTGGGCCTGGACGCGGACCGGCTGGACCGGCTGCGGACGGCGCTGCTGGAGGACTGAGCCGGGTCCGGACGCGCCCGAGGACGGTGCCCACAGGAGGAGGCACCGCCCTCGGGTCGGTACGGCGTGCGGCGGTTGCCGCGGTCGGCCGACGATCAGGAGTCGTCGGCCATCAGCTTGATGTTCCAGCGGGTCTCCTGGCGCGGACGCAGGTAGAACACCCAGTACAGCGCGGCCAGGAGCAGCACCCCACCGGTGATCAGCAACGCGCGGGTGGGCTGTTCGGTCAGCACGTAGATCATCGACACGATCAGGACCACCGGGATCGCGGGCCACAGCGGCATCCGCCAGGCCTGCGTGCTCTTGTGCGCGCCCTTCCGGGCGACCAGCACGGCGAGCGCCACCACCAGGTAGAGCGCGGCGACCGCGACGCCGGTGACCTCACCGAGGAGCGTCGTGGGCACGAAGCACAGGAGCGCGCCGGGCACCCCGACCACCAGCGTGGACACCCAGGGCGAACCGAACCGGTTCACCTTGCCGAAGGCCCGGTTGATCGGCTCGGGCCAGGCCCGGTCGCGGGCCGAGGCGTAGACCACGCGCGAGTTCTGGATGACCATGACCACGCCCGCGTTGATGATCGCCAGCGCGATGCACAGGCCGATGAAGGTGGCCATGCCGTGGTTGGACCAGCCCTCGACCAGGCCGAGGATGTCGCCGCCCGCCAGGGTCGCCTGGTCCGGAGCGCCGAGCGAGATCGCGATGGTCGGCACGATCAGGATCACGGCGCCCAGGCCCAGGGTCCACAACACCGTGCGAGAGACCGTGCGCCGCGGGTTCTCCATCTCCTCGGCCAGGTAGACCGCGGTGGAGAAGCCCTGGAGGGCGAACAGCGCGCCGGCCATGCCCGCGATCAGCAAGCCCATCTTCAGCGGATCCGTCGTGTTGCTCGCGGCGTCCACTACGACCTCGGGCTTGATCAGCGTCGAGGTGGCCTGGTTCACGTTGGCGAAGCCGAGGAAGGCGACGATCGCCGCGGCGATCACCTCCAGGGCCAGGAACACGCCGGTCACCCACGCGTTCGCGCGCAGGTCGAGCAGACCCATGATGGTGGCCAGGATCATCACCGCGGCGCCGGCCCACATCGTGTCGATCGTCGCGATCGAGGTCAGATACTCGGCGGTGCCCAGGGCGATGATCGGCGGCACGATCATCACCACGATGGTGGCGATGATGAAGACCAGCCAGCCCATGAAGCGGCCCATGAGGGTGCCGACCATGGCGTACTCGCCGCCGGCGCTGGGGATCAGGGTGCCCAACTCGGAGTAACAGAAGGCGACGCCGACACACAGCACGGCGGCCACGACCAAGGCCAAGGCGGTGCCGGAACCGAGGGTCTCGAACATCCCCGGAACGATCACGAAGAGCGAGGACGCGGGAGTCAGACACGAGAGCGTGAGCAGTGTGCCGCCGACGACTCCGATGGAGCGCTTGAGCGGCGCGGGGGCGCCGCCGGCGTCGAGAGTGACTGGAGTCAGGGTCCCGGACGGCGGTGGGGTTGTTTCAACAGCCATGTGCGCTACCTCTGCGGGACAGCGGGGTGCGGATATCGCCTCCGGGACGGATGGTGAGCCGTTCGCACTTTCCGAACGGTGCGGCGTAATACAAACGCCCGTTTGATCACCCGTCAAGATCCCGTTAGCAACTGATTCCGTAGCCAGTACACCCAGATTTCATCGAATAGCGCTTTAAGCTGGCATCTGATGGTACGTAATCCGCAGATTACTTGCGGGAAAAGTTTTCTCACCGTTCACCTGTCGAGATAGCCTCCGGCCATGGTCAACCGCGTACTCGCGCACACCGGCGCCCGGCATCCGGTGATCCAGTTCCTGGCCTCGTCCGAGAGTCCGGTGCACACCCACTACAAGCAGGCGGTGCTCGCTGCGGACGAGACCGGGACCGTGGTGGTCAACCGCACGGGCAGCCCGACCATGCGGGTCCTGGGCACCGAGTTCTCCCGCGCGCTCGCCGCCTCCGGCGGGCCGGCGCACAGCTCGCTCGACGCGATCAACCGCTTGTACTTCGACGGCGAGATGGAGGCGTCGCTCGCCTCCGCGGGTCAGTCGGTCGGCCTGGTGCACGACGTGGTGTCGGTGGCCACCATCATCGAGAACACGATGGCGGGGTTCCGCGCGGCGATGGCGACGGCGGTGCGGCGGGCGGGCGAGGTCTGAGCCCGCCGGCATCGGCCACCCGCGCCGCCGCCCGGAGCACGATCGCGCACAGCGCCCACGAAGCCAGTACGTCCGCGAGCCAGTGGTAGTCGCACCACAACAGCGCGAACCCGATCAGGAAGCACAGCACGGCCGCGCCCGTAGCCCAGTACCGACCCGCCCGCGCCGAGCCGACACGCCCGAGCAGGAGTGCGGCGATCCCGTAGCAGACCGTCGAGGTCGCGGTATGCCCGGACGGAAAGAAGCCCCACCCGTCGGCGGGCACCGGGGATTCGCTCGGTCCCGGCCGGCCGATCAGATCCTTGCCGCCGATCACCGCGATCATCACCACGAGCACGCTGCCCGCCGCGATCGCGATCGGGTACGCGCGGCGCGTTCGTACTGTTGCGAACAGCGCCGCGGCGGCGAGCGCGATCCCGGCGGGCAGCGGCCCACCCAGGTCGGCCAGGGCGTGCATGGGGCCGTCGAGCCAGGCCGCGCCGGACGCGCCCGCCAGGTCGCGCATCGCGGTGCGGACGGTGTGATCCAGCGCAAGCGAGGGTCCGCTTTCGGCCACTACCTGGATGGTGAGCGCCGCGAGCGTGAAAGCGAGAATCAGCGGCACTGCGAGGCCGCGCGTGTACTGTGAGTGAACAGACCACCGCCCCGGAACGGGGGGCGTTGTCCCGGGGCGGCCGCCGGCTTGCTCAGGGCCGGCGTCGGTGGAAGGTCTGTGCATCTCACTCGAAGATACGCGGAGAACAGGTCGGCAGGTTCCCGACGCGCGGCTCCACACAAAGCCTGCACACGTTCTCCACGGTCTGGAAGGCGAGACATACACGCTGTACGTTGGAACAATGAAGGGTGTGAGCGGCGTCACAGCGCGTGTCGCGTGAGTCCGACCACCCGGGAGAGTCCAAGTACGCGGAGAACATCCGTAAGCAGGGCAAATCGACGGTGGCTCGAGTGACGTGGCATTGACGCAATGTCGTCGATCGCCCCTCTGCTGTCAGCACGCAAAGGTAGGGTTGGCCAGGTGGTTGAAGAGTCCGATTACTCGACATACCGCGTGCCGTGCATCCCGGCCCCTGCGGGGAGCGGGCGCGTTCGCCGGACCGAGGTTCCGGTGGTTTCCAAGGGCGTCAAGGCGGGCGGTGCCGTGTTCGATTCCTCGGTGGAACCCCGACCGGGTCGGGGCGCGGGTGCGATAGGCGTGGTCCTGACCAGCGACCGCCAGCTTCGCGTCGTGCGCACGACACGGCCGCGCGGCCTGCGACTCGAAGGTGAGATCGACCTCGCGAACGTGGACGTGGTGCGCCGCGTGCTGGCCGCCGCGTCCCGCGATGGTGGCGACGTTCGGGTGGACGTCGGCAAGCTCGCTTTCATCGACGTCGCGGGCCTGCGGGTGTTCGTCGACCAGGCCGGCGCGCTGTCCCGGCGTGGCGGACACATGGTCCTGATCGGCGCGAGCCGGCAGATGTTGCGGGTGCTCGCACTGTGCGGGTGGGACGCCGTCCCGGGCTTGACCATGGTCGAGCGGATCGCCCCGGCGCCGCGCCGACCGCGGCTCTGAGCGGGCACTTGATCGCGCCGGCCGCCGGTCGGTCCACAGCGGACACCACACTCGTCCGAGACACCGAACCCCCGTCCATCGGAGCATTCCGACGGACGGGGGTTCGTGGTGTCGTGGCAGGCTCAGACCGAGCCGGCGAACGCCTGCTCGAGCACGTCCAGACCCTCCACGAGCAGGTGCTCGGGGATCACCAGCGGCGGCAGGAAACGCAGCACGTTGCCGTAGGTGCCGGCGGTCAGCACCAGCAGACCCTGCGCGTGGCACGCCTTGGCGACCGCGCCGGCCAGCTCCGCGTTCGGCTCCTTGGAGCCGGGCTTGACCAGCTCGATGGCGATCATCGCGCCGCGACCGCGGACCTCGCCGATCTCGGCGAACTTCTCGCTCATCGTGCCCAACCGGCCGAGCATGATCTCGCCGATCCGGCGGGCCGCGCCGTTGAGGTCGAGGCCGCGCATCGTCTCGATCGCGCCGAGCGCCGCGGCGCAGGCGACCGGGTTGCCGCCGTACGTACCACCGAGACCACCCGCATGGGCGGAGTCCATGATCTCGGCGCGTCCGGTCACGGCCGCCAGCGGCAGGCCGCCCGCGATGCCCTTGGCGGTGGTGATCAGGTCCGGCACGATGCCCTCGTCGTCGCACGCGAACCACTGGCCGGTGCGGCAGAAGCCGGTCTGGATCTCGTCCGCGACGAACACGATGCCGTTCGCCTTGCAGAACTCGACGATCCTGGGCAGGAAGCCCTTGGCCGGCTCGATGAAGCCGCCCTCGCCCAAGAGGGGCTCGATCACCACGGCGGCCACGTTGTGCGCGCCGATCTGCTTGGTGATCATGTCGATCGCCTGCGCGGCGGCCTCCTCGGCGCAGTTCTCCGCGCCGGTCAGCCAGCGGTAGGGGTAGGCGACCGGGACCCGGTAGACCTCGGGGGCGAACGGGCCGAACGACTCCTTGTACGGCATGTTCTTCGCGGTCAGCGCCATGGTCAGGTTGGTGCGACCGTGGTAGCCGTGGTCGAACACGACCACCGCGGGGCGCTTGGTGTGGGCGCGCGCGATCTTGACCGCGTTCTCCACCGCCTCGGCGCCCGAGTTGAACAGCGCCGTGCGCTTCTCGTGGTCACCCGGAGTCAGCTCGTTGAGCTGCTCGGCGACCGCCACGTACGACTCGTACGGGGTCACCATGAAGCATGTGTGGGTGAACCGCTGCAACTGCTCGGACGCGCGGCGTACGACACCCTCGGCCGAGTTGCCGACGCTGGTCACGGCGATGCCGGAGCCGAAGTCGATCAGCGAGTTGCCGTCCACGTCGACGACCACGCCGCCGCCCGCCTGGGTCACGAAGACCGGCAGGGTGGTGCTGACGCCGCGCGCGACCGCCGCGTTGCGGCGTGTCATCAGCTCGGTCGACTTCGGGCCGGGAATGGCGGTGACGAGCCGGCGCTCCTGCGGGAGCGAGGGCCCGCCGGGCTGCGAAGCGCCCATGCTGGTCTCCTGTGGGTCGAGGCGGGGTTTCGCGGTGGCACCGCGGTCCTATCGGCAGGCTAGGCGCCGGGCCGCGTTCGCCGCATGCGCCGCATCGGTTAATCACCCGGTTGCTTGTGTCCGGGATGGACAAATGCCGATCGGGCAGAACAACTCCGAACACATCGCGGACTCGCGCCGGAATGATCATCACGACGGCGGGTGTGGCGCCTAGATTGAGTTCCGGTTCAGGGTGTGGT
This sequence comes from Embleya sp. NPDC005575, assembly GCF_040605455.1. Lineage (NCBI taxonomy): Bacteria > Bacillati > Actinomycetota > Actinomycetes > Kitasatosporales > Streptomycetaceae > Embleya > Embleya sp. NPDC005575. The sequence goes on from NZ_JBEXCV010000011.1 coordinate 80,802, forward strand.
TCCGGGAGGGCGAGACGTGGACGTGGAACGGCCGGATTCCCCGGCGTCGCCGGCTGTCGAGGCCGAGGTCTTCGGGGCCGACCCGACGGACCGCGGCGCCCCTGCGACCCGCCGCGCGCGGGCTGCCCGAACGCGGGTGCCGGCCCCGGCCGCGGCCGACCGCGACATCGATCCCGACGGCTTCGACCTGCGCGGGTGGCTGCGCGGCCCGCGGCACCGCGAGGCCCCGGGTGTGTACGGGTACGGCCGGGACGAGCGGGAGATCAGACTGCGGGCGGCCGAGCGCGACGCGCGCACCCGGCCCGAGGCGGCGTTGGTCCGGCGCGCGGTGCTCTGGCTGATGATCGCGGTACTCAGCCTGAACTGGGTGATAGTCGCCTATGTCTGGCTGGTCCGGAAGATCATCCCGACCTTCATGTGGCCGCTGCTGTTCAACAACCTGCTCTACGTGGTGCTGCTCGTGCTGTTCGGCTACCTCGGCCGCTGGCACGAGATCGTTTGGCCGTTCCTGCGCCCGTGGTGGCAGCGGCTGGACCGGCGGGCCGAGCTGAACGGGCGCCCGCGTCCCGAACAGTGGCGCCGTGCCGCACTGTTCCTGGTACTGGGCTTCGTCGCCTGGATCGCGCTGATGCGGCCGTTCGTCGCGCTGCTGCTGCTGATCTTCCCGCGTGGGCTGTTGCACGACGGGCAGTGGCTGGTCCGGCTCCTGTACAACGGCGGCTTTCTGTACGCGGGCGCGGTACTCGGCCGCTGGGACGTGGTGATCAGGCCGTACGCAAGCACCCCGGGCGAGCAGGCCGCGCCCGAGGCCGAGGAGGCGCAGGTCGCCGACGCGGAGCTGTGGCCCGAACTGCGCGACGCGGGGCAGCACGAGGCCGCCGACGTGCTCGACCACGAGGTATCCGCGGGCCGGGTGCGGGACGTGGACTATCTGCGGCTGCGCCGGGTGATCAAGGCCGGCGCATCGGACCCCGAATACCTCGCGGACGTGGCCGACGAGATCACCGACCACGGTGCCGCCGCCTGTCGGCACCGCTCCGGGCAGCGCGACCTGCGGCCCCGACGAGCCGAACACGACCTGTTCGCCGGCCAGGTGCGGATTGGCGTGGGCACCGACCACCCGAAGAACCCGCCGCTGTACCGGGACACCGCCTTCGCCCTCGATCCGGACGTGCTCGGCGCCTCGATGCTCGTGGTCGGCGCGGCCCGGGCCGGCGAACCGGGCCGACTGCTCGAACCGGTGGTCGAGACGATGAGCCTGCGCGCGCTCACCGGCGCCGCGTCGTTGGTGGTGATCGATGCCAAGGGCGACGAGTTCGAACGCACGAACGGCTACGACCTCGAAGTGATCGTCGGCGATCCGGATTCGCCCTCGGGTCTGGACCTGTACGGCGGCGCGGCCTCACCCGAGGACGCCGCCGACCGGCTCGCCGCCGCCGCGCTGCCGCCGAACGCGATCGGGCTGGGCGACGCCGCGAGCAACGCGCTGCGCCAGGTGCTCGGCGCCTACGTGGCCGGGCACGGCCGCTATCCCGAGGTGGGCACGCTGCTCGACCTGCTGGACGGCACCGAGGCCGCGCTCGCCGCACTGGAGCGCGCGCTGCGGGCCGCCGACCGCTACGCCGAGCACGAGCGGGCGCTGCGCGCGCTGGCGCGCGGCGACGACGATGCGCGGATGCTCGTGCAGCGCCTCGCGGTGCTGGAGCGACCCGGCGTCGCGGAGCTGTTCCGATCCGATCGGGAGCAGTTCGCGGCCGGCGACATCGACCGGCCGCTGCGGGTGCGAATCGCGCTGAACGAGGCCGCGCACCCCGAGGCGGCCCGACTTATCGGCCGGCTCGTGCTCTCCCAGTTCGTCCAGGCGATGGCCACGCCCCGGCGCGAGCGCGGGCCGCGCAAGGTGTTCGCGTGCCTGGTCGCCGACGACGCGGGGCGGCTGGTGGACGAGTACGCGGCCAAGGGCCTGCAGTGGGCCCGCAATCGCCGGGCGGGCCTGGTCCTGTCGGTGCGCTCGCTCGACGACCTCGACCCCGCGTTGCGGCACACCGTGTTCGCCGCGGCCGGCTGCAAGGCGGTGGTACCGGGCGCGTCCCGCACCGATGCCAAGCTGTTCGCCGAATACTGGGGGATGACCAAGGAACAGGAGAAGTCGATCACCATGGGCACGCCCGAGGGCGGCCTGGTCAAGCGGATCCGCTACTCGGTGCTGGGCGCGCTGTTCGGCGAGAAGGCGAGTGGGCGGTCCGAGCGGGTGACCACCCGCACCGTCGAGCGCTACCGCTGGTCCCCGACCGAGATCACCGGCGATCTGCCCACACGGCACGCCGTCGTCAGCCTGACCACCCGAAAGGGCGAGCGAACCCCTCCCGTGCTGATCGATCTCGGCCGCTGAGTCAGACTGGAAGCCTCTCCCACTCCGGTTTGGACAACAACGACATGCCGCCCACCCTCGCGTCCCTGGTCCGTGCACCCGCCCTCGACCTGCGGGTGCTCGCGGGCAAGGGCGGACTGGAGCGCGAGGTGCGGTGGGTGCACACCAGCGAACTCGCCGATCCCACGCCCTACCTGGAGGGCGGCGAACTGCTGCTCACCACCGGGATGAAGCTCGGCCGCAGCAACGCCGAGCGCCGTGCCTACGTCGAGCGGCTCGCGGCGGCCGAGGTGGCCGGGCTCGGGATCGGGGTGGGCCTGTCCCTGGACCGGGTGCCCGCGGTGATCGTCGAGGTCGCCGAGGTGCACGGCTTCCCGGTGTTCGAGGTGCCGCGCCCGACCCCGTTCATTGCGATCAGCAAGGTGGTCTCGTCGGCGCTGGCGGCCGAGCAGTACGAGACCGTCACCACCGGCTTCGCGGTCCAGCAGGAGCTGACCCGGGCGGCCGCCGGGCGCGAGGGCCCCGCGACGCTGATCCGCCGGCTCGCGGCCCGGCTGGACGGTTGGGCCGCGCTCTACGACGCGGACGGCACGCTGCGCCAGGTCGCGCCCGCCACGGCTCGGCCACGCACCGACGGGCTGCGCGCCGACATCGAGAAGCTGCGCGGGATGCCCGCGCCGTCCTCCGCGTCGTTGCCGGGGATCGAGGGCGGGCGCGTGGTGGTCCAGTCGCTGGGCGCCGAGCGGCGGATCAGCGGCTTCCTGGCGGTGGGCACCGACCGGCCGCCGCGCACCGCCGACCGGCAGACCCTGGGCACCGCGGCCTCGCTGCTCACGCTGGCCCTGGAACAGTCCCGGGTCAGTGCCGACGCGGCCGCCCGGATGCGCACCGCGCTGCTGCGACTGTTGCTCACCGGCGAGCGGGCGACCCCGGCCGAACTGGCCCACGACATCGCGGCCGACCTGCCGCCGGGACCGTGGCGGGTGCTGGTGGCCACCGGGCCCGAGCAGGCTGTGGCGGCGTTCGCGGAGCGGCTGTGCGCGCGGGCGGTCCGGGCCGGCGCACCCGCGCTCGCCGGCGAGCTGGGCGGGGCGACGGTGCTGGTGCTGCCGGAGTCGGTCGAGCCGGTGGAGCCGGCGGACCTGCCCGGGCTGATCGCGGGTGTGTCCGGCCCGGTGGAGCCGGTCGCCGCCGCCGACGGCTATCGGCAGGCTCTGGGGGCGCACGCGGTGGGCCTGCGCTCGGAGAAGGCGCTGACCGTGCACGGTCAGGATGCCGGCGGGTTGTTGCCGCTGCTGGACGGCGACGCCGTGCACGCGTGGGCCGAGCAACTGCTCGCACCGCTGCGCGCGCACGACGCGGGCGGACGGGGCGACCTGATCGGCTCGCTGCGCGCGTGGTTGGCCCGGCACGGGCAGTGGGACGCGGCGGCCGGCGACCTGGGCGTGCACCGGCACACGCTGCGCTATCGCATCCGCCGAGCCGAGGAGATCCTCGGTCGTACTCTGGACGACCCGGACACCCGCGCGGAACTGTGGTTCGCGTTGCGCGATCCGAGCGAGGTCCGCGAGGACAAGTCGTAGTACCGGCGGAGCGCGATTGTCCGACATGGACAACAACGCGGGCGTGTGATCGGCCTACGGTTGAGTCACCGGGATCATCGGCACCCGTTGACGGAGAAGGAGCAGCAGTGACCACCACCACCCACGCGTTCTGGCTGGCGGGCCGACAGGCCACCGGCGAGACGACCTTCGACGTCACGAGCTCGTACGACGGGCGGCTCGTCGGTCGGGTCTTCGAGCCCACGGACGCGCAGATAGAGGAGGCCGTCGCCGCGGCCCACGCCGTCGGGCACGAGTTCGCCGCGCTGCCCGCCTACCGGCGCGCCGCGGCCCTGGACCACGTGGCCAAGCGGCTCGGCGAGCGCACCGAGGAGATCGCCCGACTGATCACCGCCGAGAACGGCAAGCCGATCAAGTGGGCGCGCGGCGAGGTCGGCCGTGCGGTGTCGGTGTTCCGCTGGGCGGCCGAGGAGGCCCGCCGGTTCAACGGCGAGGGCATGCGCCTGGACACCGATGCGGGCGGCACCGGTCGCTACGCGCTGGTCCGCCGGATCCCCAAGGGCGTGGTGCTGGGTATCGCGCCGTTCAACTTCCCGCTCAACCTGGTCGCGCACAAGGTCGCCCCGGCGATCGCGGTCGGCGCGCCGATCATCCTCAAGCCCGCGCCGGCCACCCCGCTGTCCGCGCTCGTGCTCGGCGAGATCCTGGCCGAGACCGACCTGCCCGCCGGTTCGTGGAGCGTGCTGCCGGTCCCCAACGACCGGATGCCGGCGCTGGTGAAGGACGAGCGGCTGCCGGTCATCTCGTTCACCGGCTCGGGCCCGGTGGGCTGGAGCATCATGGACTCGGTGCCGCGCAAGCACGTCACCCTGGAACTGGGTGGCAACGCCGCCGCCGTCGTGCTCGCCGACTGGTCCTCCGAGGCCGACCTGGAGTGGGCCGCGCAGCGGATCGCGACCTTCTCCAACTACCAGGGCGGCCAGTCCTGCATCTCGGTGCAGCGGGTGATCGCCGACGCGACCGTCTACGACCGCCTGGTCGAGAAGGTCGTGGCGAAGGTGGCCGCACAGGTCACCGGCGACCCCGAGGACGACAGCGTCGACGTCGGCCCGCTGGTCAGCGTCGCCGCCGCCGAGCGGGTCCAGGCGTGGGTGGACGAGGCCGTGCAGGCCGGCGCCAAGGTGCTCACCGGTGGCACCCGCGACGGTGCCGCCTACGCGCCGACGGTGCTCAGCGAGGTCCCGGCCGGCGTCACCATCGCCTGCGAGGAGGTCTTCGGCCCGGTGCTCACGCTGACCCGGGTGGACGGCACGGACGCCGCGTTCGCCGCGGTCAACGACTCCGAGTTCGGCCTCCAGGCCGGCGTGTTCACGCACGACATCCAGACCGCTTTCCGGGCCCAGCGCGAACTGGAGGTGGGCGGCGTGATCATCGGCGACGCCCCGTCCTACCGCGCCGACCAGATGCCCTACGGCGGCGCGAAGAACTCCGGCGTGGGCCGCGAGGGCGTCACGTACGCGATGACCGACTTCACGTACGAGCGCGTCATGGTGCTCACGGGCCTGGCCCTGTAGACACCCCATCGACGAAGGGCCCGGCCACCTGGGGTGGTGTCGCCGGGCCCTTTCGTACGTTTCGGTGCCCGGTGCCCCGTTCGGCCGCGAGGGGTTGCCCGCAGATGTGCGAACTCGCAGGTCGGCGGGTGTGCGGGCCCGGCAGGGTGGCGGGATGAGCACTTCGGTACCCGGTGCGAGTACGCCGCCACCGGACGCGATCACCGACCTCGTGTTGACCTGGCCGGCCGCCGAGGCGATGCCGCGCGTGGATCTGTACGCGTTACTCCTCAGTGCGGACGGACGGGTCTGCGCCCCGCGGGACGCGGTGGTCAGCCGCACCGAGCCGACCGCCGCCGCGGGTGCGGTGTGGTTCCCGGGCGCCGAGAGGCATCGTGGGGCGCTGATCCGCCAAGTGGGCGCAGCTCTGGACAAATGGATGTCACTCGGCATTCAGTGGACGTGCACGGGCAGGTAACACCGATCGGTAACAACGTCGGTTCCGCTGCGAGTCCGCGAGGAGTCCGCCATGCCCCCTGTCAGCGAACGCGAAGCCCGCAAGGTCGCCGAGGAAGCGCGGCAACAGGACTGGGACAAGCCCAGTTTCGCCAAGGAGCTCTTCCTCGGGCGCTTTCGGCTCGACCTTGTCCACCCGCACCCCGAGGCCGATCCGGAGGAGATCCGCCGGGGGGAGGAATTCCTCGCGGTGTTGCGCGAATTCCTCATCACCCGGGTGGACCCCACGGTGATCGAGCGCGATGCGCGGATCCCGGACGAGGTGATCAAGGGCCTGGCCGAGATCGGCGCGCTGGGCATGAAGATCGACACCGAGTACGACGGCCTGGGCCTGAGCCAGCTGTACTACAACAAGGCGCTGGTCCTGGTGGGCTCGGTCAACGCCGCGCTCGGCGCGCTGCTGTCCGCGCACCAGTCGATCGGGGTGCCGCAGCCGGTCAAGATGTTCGGCACAGACGAGCAGAAGCGCGAGTTCCTGCCGCGCTGCGTGCGTGAGGTCAGCGCCTTCCTGCTCACCGAGCCGGACGTGGGCTCCGACCCGGCCCGACTGGCCACCTCCGCGGTGCCCACCGAGGACGGCGAGGCGTATGTCCTGGACGGCGTGAAGCTGTGGACCACCAACGGCGTGGTGGCCGGCCTGCTCGTGGTGATGGCCCGGGTGCCGAAGGCCGAGGGCCGGCGCGGCGGGATCACCGCGTTCGTGGTGGACGCGGACAGCCCCGGGATCACCGTGGAGAACCGCAACGCCTTCATGGGCCTGCGCGGCATCGAGAACGGGGTGACCCGCTTCCACAACGTCCGGGTGCCCGCCGCGAACCGGATCGGCGCCGAGGGCGCGGGCCTGAAGATCGCGCTGACCACGCTCAACACCGGCCGACTCTCGCTGCCCGCGATGTGTGCCGGCGCCGCCAAGTGGTCGCTCAAGGTGGCCCGCGAGTGGGCGGGCGAGCGCGAGCAGTGGGGTCGGCCGATCGCCGGCCACGAGGCGGTCGCGGGCAAGATCGCCTACATCGCGGCCAGTGCCTTCGCGCTGGAGGCGGTCCTGGAGCTGACCGCCCGGATGGCCGACGAGGACCGCCGCGACATCCGGATCGAGGCGGCGCTGGCGAAGCTGTACGCCTCAGAGGTGGGCTGGACGGTCAGCGACGAACTCGTGCAGATCCGAGGGGGTCGCGGCTACGAGACCGCCGCCTCGCTGCGCGCCCGCGGCGAACGCGGTGTGCCCGCCGAGCAGATGTTGCGGGACATGCGGATCAACCGGATCTTCGAGGGCTCGACCGAGATCATGCACCTGCTGATCGCGCGCGAGGCGGTGGATGCCCACCTGGCCGTGGCCGGCGACATCATCGACCCCGAGGCGGACCTGAAGGCCAAGGGCAAGGCCGCCGCCGACGCGGGCGTCTTCTACGCCAAGTGGCTGCCCAAGCTGGTCACCGGCAAGGGGCACGTGCCCACGTCCTACCGCGAGTTCGCCCCAGTCGGCGCGCCGAGCCTGGCCGCGCACCTGCGCTTCGTCGAGCGCGCCTCCCGCCGGCTGGCCCGCTCCACCTTCTACGGAATGGCCCGCTGGCAGGGCGCGATGGAACGCAAACAGGGCTTCCTGGGCCGGATCGTCGACATCGGCGCCGAACTGTTCGCGATGAGCGCGGTGTGCGTGCGCGCCGACATGCTGCGCCGCCGCGACCTGGAGCAGGGCCGGGCCGCGTACGAACTCGCCGACCTGTTCTGCCGGCAGGCGCAGATCCGGGTGGACGAACTGTTCGGCCGGTTGTGGACCAACACCGACGCGTTGGACGTCAAGGCCGTCGAAGGCGTACTGGCGGGCCGGCACCTGTGGCTGGAGGAGGGTGTCCTCGACCCGTCCACCGAGGGCCCCTGGATCGCCGACGCGACGCCCGGCCCGGCCAAGGTGGACAACGTGCACCGGCCCGTCGGCTGAGTCACGCGCGGCCGGCGGGAGCGCCCCGCCGGCCGCACCCGCCGGCACGCACGGCCCGCGGCCGGTCACCGCGGGCAATCGGTCGACCTGCGCTCGGCGCCCGGCCGGCGCGGGCCACAATGGTCGGATGGACTCCCTGGCCGATCCGTACGCGCCCTTCGCCGCCCCCGACCAGTCGACCACCCGACGGGACATCGTCCTGCTCGGCTCCACCGGGTCGATCGGGACCCAGACCATCGACGTGGTTCGCGCCCACCCCGAGCTGTTTCGGATCGTCGGCCTGTCCGCCGGCGGCGGCCGGGTGGACGAGCTGGCCCGACAGGCGCTCGAACTCGGGGTCGAGGTGGTCGCGGTGGCCAAGGCGTCCGCCGCGCAGGACCTGCAACTGGCCTTCTACGCCGAGGCGCAGCGCCGCGGCTACGCCAAGGGGCAGTACAAGCTGCCGCGCATCCTGGCCGGACCCACCGCCGCCACCGAGCTGGCCGCACACCCGTGCGACGTGGTCCTCAACGGGATCACCGGCTCGATCGGCCTGGCCCCCACCCTCGCCGCGCTGACTGCGGGCCGCACCCTCGCGCTGGCCAACAAGGAGTCGCTGATCGTCGGCGGCCCACTGGTCAAGGCGATCGCCAAGCCCGGCCAGATCGTCCCGGTCGACTCCGAGCACTCGGCGCTGATCCAGGCCCTGCGCGGCGGTCGCGCCGATCAGGTCGAGCGGCTCGTGGTGACCGCCAGCGGCGGCCCGTTCCGCGGTCGCAGCCGCGCCGACCTGGTCGACGTCACGCCCGAGGAGGCCGCGGCGCACCCCACCTGGGACATGGGCCCGGTCATCACGATCAACTCGGCGACCCTGGTCAACAAGGGCCTGGAGGTGATCGAAGCGCACCTGCTCTACGACATCCCGTTCGACCGGATCGACGTCGTCGTACACCCGCAGTCGATCGTGCACTCGATGGTCGAGTTCGTGGACGGCTCGACCCTGGCCCAGGCATCGCCGCCGGACATGCGACTGCCGATCGCGCTCGGCCTGTCCTGGCCCGACCGGGTGCCGAACGTCGCGGCCGGCTGCGACTGGACCAAGGCGGCCACGTGGGAGTTCTTCCCACTCGACCACGAGGCGTTCCCGGCGGTCGACCTGGCATACGCCGCAGGCCGCGCCGGCGGCACCGCGCCGGCCGTGTTCAACGCGGCCAACGAGGAGTGTGTGGACGCGTTCGTCGCGAGACACCTGAAGTTCAACGGCATCACCGACACGGTCGCCGCCGTCTTGAGCGAGCATGATGTACGTGGGGACGGCAACCGGCTGACGCTGGAGGACGTCCTCGACGCGGAGGACTGGGCGCGCCGACGGGCACGCGAGATCATCGCCCACCAAGGAGAACCCCGTTGACCTTGTTCATGACGATCCTCGGCATCGTCGTCTTTGTCGTGGGCCTGCTGTTCTCCATCGCCTGGCACGAGGCGGGCCACCTGATCACCGGCAAGATGTTCGGCGTGCGGGTGCCGCAGTACATGGTCGGCTTCGGCAAAACGTTGTGGTCGAAGAAGATCGGTGAGACCGAGTACGGCATCAAGGCAGTGCCCGCCGGCGGCTACTGCCGACTGATCGGCATGTTCCCGCCGGACGCGACCGGCAAGATCCAGGCGCGCAGCACCTCGCCCTGGCGCAGCATGATCGAGGACGCGCGGGAGGCCTCCTACGAGGAGGTCGGTCCCGGCGACGAGAACAGGCTGTTCTACCAGCGCAAGCCCTGGCAGCGGACGATCATCATGCTGGCCGGCCCGTTCATGAACCTGATCCTGGCCATCGCGCTGTTCGCGGTGTTCCTGATGGGCTTCGGGATCAACACGACCACGTCGACCGTCGCCACGGTGTCCGAGTGCGTGGTCCGGGCCGATGCCAAGACCGACAAGTGCACGCCGAACGACCCGGCCGCCCCCGGCAAGGCGGCCGGACTCCTGCCGGGCGACAAGATCGTGTCGTTCAACAACACGAAGGTGCGCGACTACGACACGCTGCAGGACCTGATCCGCAAGTCCTCGGGCGAGGTGACCCTCGTGGTGGACCGGGCCGGCAAGCAAGTCACGCTCAAGCCGGTGCTGGCCCGGAACCGGGTGGTCAAGCTCGACGGCGACCACCGACCGATCAAGGGCGAGTACGTCGAGACCGGATTCCTCGGTATCTCCCCGGCCACCGGCATCGAGCGCAAGAGCGCGTCGGAGTCCGTGACGGTGATGACCGACATGGTCGACAACGCCTTCCACAGCCTGCTGCGCATCCCGCAGAAGGTGCCCGCGCTGTGGGGCGCGGCCTTCCAGGGCGACGAGCGCGACCAGGACTCGCCGGTGGGCGTGGTCGGCGCGGCCCGGGTCGGCGGCGAGGTCGCCGCGCTCGACGTGCCCGCGTCCCAGCGGGTCGGCCTGATGATCTTCATCATCGCGGGCTTCAATCTGTCGCTGTTCCTGTTCAACATGCTGCCGCTGCTCCCGCTGGACGGCGGACACGTGGTCGGCGCGTGGTGGGAGTCGGTCCGCCGGTGGATCGCGAGCCTGCGCAGGAAGCCCGACCCGGGTCCGTTCGACGTGGCCAAGCTGATGCCGGTGGCCTACGTGGTGGCGTCGGTCTTCATCGCCTTCACCGTTTTGGTGTTGATCGCCGACCTGATCAACCCGGTCAAGCTCACTTAGCGCGATACGTCCGTCCCGTCCGACTCCCGCGCCGACCCGCTTGTGTCGATCACGCAACAGGTGGGTCGGCACGGGGGCACGGGCGCGTCCGCACCCGGGTGCGGTGGCGTAGCGTTGAGCGCGACCCACCACGCCGAACCCACGGGACTAAAGCGAAGATGACCGCGATCCAGCTCGGAATGCCGTCCGTACCTGCCCGGCCCCTCACGCCGCGCCGCAAGTCACGGCAGATCATGGTCGGCAACGTGGCCGTCGGCGGAGACGCCCCGGTGTCGGTGCAGTCCATGACCACCACCCTGACCTCCGACGTCAATGCCACGCTTCAGCAGATCGCCGAGCTGACCGCCTCCGGCTGCCAGATCGTCCGTGTCGCGGTGCCCTCCCAGGACGACGCCGACGCGCTGCCCGCGATCGCCCGCAAGTCGCAGATCCCGGTCATCGCGGACATCCACTTCCAGCCGAAGTACGTGTTCGCCGCGATCGACGCCGGCTGCGCCGCGGTGCGGGTGAACCCCGGCAACATCAAGCAGTTCGACGACAAGATCGCCGAGATCGCCAAGGCCGCGTCCGCCGCCGGCACCCCGATCCGGATCGGCGTCAACGCCGGGTCGCTGGACAAGCGGCTGCTGGCCAAGCACGGCAGGGCCACCCCCGAGGCGCTGGTCGAATCCGCGCTGTGGGAGTGCTCGTTGTTCGAGGAGCACGACTTCCGGGACATCAAAATCTCGGTCAAGCACAACGACCCCGTCGTGATGATCGAGGCATACCGGCTGCTCGCCGAGCGCTGCGACTACCCGCTGCACCTGGGCGTGACCGAGGCCGGCCCCGCCTTCCAGGGCACCATCAAGTCCGCGGTCGCGTTCGGGGCGCTGCTCGCGCAGGGCATCGGCGACACCATCCGGGTCTCCCTCTCCGCCCCGCCGGTCGAGGAGATCAAGGTCGGCAACCAGATCCTGGAGTCGCTGGGTCTGCGGCAGCGCGGCCTGGAGATCGTCTCCTGCCCGTCCTGCGGTCGTGCCCAGGTCGACGTGTACAAGCTGGCCGAGGAGGTCACCGCGGGCCTGGACGGGCTCAAGGTGCCGCTGCGGGTGGCCGTCATGGGCTGCGTCGTCAACGGTCCCGGCGAGGCTCGCGAGGCGGACCTGGGCGTGGCGTCCGGCAACGGCAAGGGCCAGATCTTCGTCAAGGGCGAGGTGATCAAGACCGTGCCCGAGTCGAAGATCGTGGAGACCCTGATCGAGGAAGCCCTCAAGCTCGCCGAGCAGATGCAGGCGGACGGCGTGATCAGCGGCGACCCGATCGTCGACATCGCCTGAGCCGAGCCCACCCGGACCCCTCCGGCTCGCCCGATTCGCTCGGCCCGATCTGCTCGGCCCGATCCCGCCGACCGGCCGAAGCGCCGCCCGACCGGATCAATCCACTGCGCCACCCGAGTGACAAATCGTTGATGCACCCCTACCCCCGGTAATCGACCTCGATCATCGAGACACGTGATCGGGGCGCCGCCCCCGGGGGAGGGGCGTCGTGCGTGGGACGCATCATCGTGGCCGGACTGGCCGTCGCCGGCATGATCGTGGGCACCGCGGGGGTTCCCGCGAGCGGACCCGACCCGGGCGACCGGCCGGCCGCGCGGGTGGCGCCCGGCATCGCATGGGGCGCCTGCCCCGCCGATGTCGCCGCACCCGGGCTGCGCTGCGGGACGCTGGCCGTCCCGGTCGACCACGCGCGCGCCGACGGGCCCACCACCATGCTGGGCGTCTCGCTCGCACCGGCCACGGGCGGCCGGCCCCGGCGCGGCACGATCGTGGTCAACCCCGGAGGCCCGGGCGGCGGCGGCATGTGGCTTGCCGACCTGGTGCGGCACGCTCTGCCGGAACGGGTGCGGCAGAGCTACGACATCGTCGGCGTCGACCCGCGCGGCAACCACCACAGCGACCCGATCTCCTGCGTCGACGCGAGCTTCGAGCGGGCCCCGAAGCCGGACCCGGTGCCCGCCACGCCACAGGACGAGGAGCGGCTGATCGAGCGCGCCCGCACCTACGCGCGCGGCTGCGCCGAGCGGGCCGGCGACCTGCTGCCGCACCTGGGCACCCTGGAGAACGCGCGCGACCTCGACCTGCTCCGCGCCGCGCTCGGCGAACCGCGGATCTCCTTCATCGGCTGGTCCTACGGCACCTACCTCGGCGCGGTCTACGGACACCTGTTCCCCGAGCGGGTCGACCGGATGATTCTGGACAGCGTCGTCGACCCGCGCCCGGACCAGGTCTGGTACGGGTCCAACCTGCGCCAGGACGTCGCCTTCCAGGACCGCTGGCGAGACCTCGTCGCGGCCGAAGGCGCCGACCTGGACGACCTGTTCGCCCGCTCGCTCGCCGGCGTCCGGACCGAGCCCGCCGGCGGCACCGTCGGCCCCGCCGAACTGCGCGACATCGCCACCCGGGTCCTGTACAACTCGCAGACCTGGCCGGGGTTCGCCAAGGCGCTGCGCGCCCACGACCGAGGCGACCCGGCCCCGCTGGCCGCGCTGTACGCGCCGTCCACCGCACACGACGTCAACGGCACCGCGATCTACACCGCCGTCGAATGCCACGACGGCCCGTGGCCGCGCGACTGGTCGGTGTGGGACCGCGACACCCGTGCCGTGGACCGGATCGCGCCCTTGGTGACCTGGTCCAATACGTGGTTGAACGCACCATGCGCGTTCTGGCCGGTGCCCGCCCGGACGCCGCCGACCGTCGACGGCCACGACCTGCCGCCGGTGCTGCTCGTGCAGGGCACCCGGGACCCGGCCACCCCACCCGCCGGGGCGAGCGCGCTGCACCGGGCGCTGCCCTCCTCGCATCTGATCACCGTGCTCGACGAGGGCGACCACGGGATCCTCGCGTTCCAACCCGACCCATGCGTCCTGCGGGCCGCCTCGGCCTATCTGACCGACGGCACGCTCCCGCCGGGCCGCGACACCGTCTGTGAGGCATCGTGACTCGCGCCGTCCGCGTCCTGCTGGCGGGCGCGCTGACCGCCGCCGTGCTGACCGCCGCCGGCCCGGCCCGGGCGGACATCGAGCCGATCGTGTGGGGCGACTGCCCGCCGGGCACCGCGACGGGGGAGCGCTGCGGCACCATCGCGGCACCGCTGGACCACGCACGACCGGCCGGCCCGCGCATTCGGGTCGGCGTCTCGAAGGTCGCGGCCACCGGGAGCAAGGCGGAATACCAGGGCATCCTGATGGTCAACTTCGGCGGCCCGGGCGCCGCCGGCGTCGGCTCGATGGCGGCACTCGCCGGCGGCCTGCCCGAGCGGCTGCGCCGGGCCTACGACCTGATCGGCTTCGACCTGCGCGGACGCGGTACCAGTACGCGCGTGGAGTGCACCGACCCGCAGACCTTCGGCCGTGTGCCCAGGCCCGACCCGGCGCTGCCGGGCAGCCGGGCGGCGCACCTGGCCGCGGCCCGCGCGTTCGCCGACGGTTGCCGCAGGTCCGCCGGCGACCTGTTGCCGCACCTGACCACCCGGGACATCGCGCGCGACCTCGACCTGGTCCGGGCCGCTTTCGGCGCCGACCGGCTCTCCATCCTGGGCTACTCCTACGGCAGCTACCTGGGCGCGGTCTACGGGCAACTCTTCCCGAACCGGGTGCACCGGATGCTGCTCGACAGCCTGGTCGACCCGACGAAGGTCTGGTACGGGACCGGTTTCCTCCAGGCCCGCGGGTTCGACGCGCGCCGCCACGACTGGGCCGCGTGGACGGCCGACCGGGCCGACCGCTTCCACCTGGGCGGCAGCACCACGGCCGTGCTGGCGACCTGGGACCGACTGCGCATCGGGCTCGCCGCACACCCGGCGGCCGGCGTGTTCGGCGGCGTCGAACTCGACCAGTACACGCTCGGCAAGCTGTACACCGACCGGGACTGGTCGAGTCTGTCCGGCGCCCTCGCGGACTACGCCTCGGGCGATCCGGCCGCGCTGCTCGCCGGGCGCAAGCCGGCCACCGCGGACGAGGTCAACTTCGAGTCGGTGTTCCAGACCGTCGCCTGTGCGGACGCCCCCTTCCCGGCCGACGAGTCGGTGTTCGAGCGCGACATGGCCGTGCTCCGGGCCCGCCACGGCGCGCTGGGCGCGGCCATCGCCGCTCCCGGCGCGTGCCTGTACCTGCAGAGCAATACCGCGCCGCCGACCCGGATCGACGGGGCCGGTCTGCCCGGCGTCCTGCTCATCCAGTCGGTCGGCGATCCGGCGACGCCCTACGAAGGGGCTCTGCGCCTGCACGCCGCGCTGCCCACGTCGCGGCTGCTCACCGTGCGCGGCAACGGCAACCACGGGCACTACCTCGTCGAGGGCCCGTGCGTCGACGACCGGGGCACCGCCTACCTGGTCGACGGCGTCCTGCCCGCGACCGACATCGAGTGCAACGGCCCCGCCGCGACCGACCCGGAACCGCGCCGATCGGAGATCGTGCACCCGCACCACTGACCCGCCCGCCGAGGGCCCGCCGGGCCAGGTCGCCGATTCCGCCGCCTCCCCGGCGGCACAGGCGGCCCGGACCTGCATAGGGTGGTGCCGCAAGACTGGCATTTCCCCAAGGTCCGCCTGATGGCATGGTGAGGCACGTGCTGAGCTCGGTTTCCACCAAAGTCCTGGACGGGACCGACCTGTCCGCCGTCCAGGCGCTGCTCGACCGTGACCCCGTCACGAACGTCTTCGTCGCGTCCCGAGTCCGACTCGCCGGCGTCGACCCGTGGCGACTCGGCGGCGAACTGTGGGGCTACTACGAGGGTGGTCGGCTCACGTCGCTGTGCTACGCGGGCGCGAACCTGGTTCCGGTCGAGGCCGGACCGGACGCCATACGCTCGTTCGCCGAGCGGGCCCGCCGCCAGGGCCGGCGCTGCTCGTCGATCGTCGGTCCGGCCGAGGCCGCCGCCGATCTGTGGCGCCTGCTCGAACCCGTGTGGGGACCCGCCCGCGACGTTCGGCCGGTGCAGCCGCTCATGGTCGCCGACCAACCCTCGCACGAGGTGGCCCCGGATCCGCTGGTGCGCCCGGTACGCCCGGACGAGCTGGATCTGGTGATGCCCGCGTGCGTGGCGATGTTCACCGAGGAGGTCGGCGTCTCGCCGCTGATCGGCGACGGCGGCACCCTGTACCGCGCCCGGGTGGCCGAACTCATCGCCGGCGGGCGGGCGTTCGCCCGGATCGAGGACGGCCGGGTGGTGTTCAAGGCGGAGATCGGCGCGGTCACCCGGCACGCGTGCCAGATTCAGGGCGTGTGGGTGGCGCCGGAGCGGCGCGGCGAGGGCCTGTCCGAGATCGGCATGGCGGCCGTACTGCGGCACGCGCTGAGCGAGGTGGCCCCGATCGCCAGCCTGTACGTGAACAGCTACAACGGCCCCGCGCGCGCGGCCTACCGGCGGGTCGGCTTCGCCGAGACCGGGGCCTTCATGAGCGTGCTGTTCTGATGCGCCCGAAATCCGGGCGACGACGACCCGACCCGAGGGAGTACGTGTGCTGATGGAGTGGACGTGCCGGGTCGTCGATCTCGCCGAGTACGCGGACGAGGCGGTCGACGTCCAGGCCGGCGCGTTCGGTTTGGCCGACGAGGAGATCGCGGTGCGGCAGCGGATAATGCGGCGGCACGCGACCTTTACCGGGGTGCGCTCGCTGGGCGCGTTCGACGGCGGCGGTCGGCTGGTCGGATTCGGCTACGGCTATCCCAACCTCACCGATCAGTGGTGGAGCCTGGTGATCGAACCGCACCTGGCCCGGGCCGGACACCGGACATGGCTGGACGATTCGTTCGTGGTGGGCGAACTGCACGTGCTGCCGCGCTGGCAGGGACAGGGCATCGGACGCACCCTGATCACCCTGCTGTGCCAGGGTCAGGACCGGTCGCACATCCTGCTGTCCGCGATCGACGAACAGACGCCGGCCCGACGGCTGTACCACAAACTGGGCTTTCGGGACCTGGCCCGCCCGGTCCTGTTCCCGGGCAACAACCGCCCCTATGCGGTGATGGGCGCGATCCTGCCGTTCACGTGACCCGGTGACCCGGCCGCGGGTCGCGGATCAGGACAGCCACTCCGCGACGGACAGCAGGTCCTCGCCCGCCGGATCCTCCACCGACATGCACCACAGGCCCAGCGCCAACGCCTGGACCAGCGCCCAACCGCGCACCCGCTCGGCGTCCAGATCCAACGCGTTCGCCAGCCAGGTCACCCGCCGCCGCACCAGCGCCTGCGGGCGCGGCTCGGCGACCACCGTGGCCATCCGGTCCCGAACCAGCGCGCCCAGGTCGAAGGCCCGTTCGCCGAGCATCGGGCGCGGATCGATCGCCAGCCACTTCGCCCGCTCGCCGGCCAGCACGTTCCCGTGGTGGAAGTCGGTGTGCAGGACCACGACCTCCGGCTGCGACGCCGCCAACTCGCGGCACAGCGCCACCGCCTCCTCGACCAGCGCCTCGGGACACGGGCCGGCCAGGTCCGCGTACCGGCGAGGGATCGATTCGCCCCAGTGCTCGGCCCGATCCGCGACCGGCTCGATCGCGCAGTCCGCGGGCGGGGCCACCCACAACTTGCGGACCACCTCGGCGGCCTCCAGCATCGCCCGGTCCTCGGCCAGCGAACGCAGCGACACGTCCGGCTGGAGCCGCTCCAGCAACAGCGCGCCGTGCTCGGGATCGGCGTCGAGCAGGCGAACCGCCCCGACGCCGTCCCACAGCGCGAGCGCGCTCGCCTCGTGCGCGGTGTAGCGGTCGATCAGGCCGAGCTTGAGCGTGGCCGGCGTGCCGTCCGCGAGCCGGACCAGGAGGGTCAGGCTGAGTGCGCCGCCGGGAATGATGGCCCGTTCCACGGTCAGGTCCCAGCGCCGCGCGTACTCGACGACCGCGTTCGGCAGCCCCGCCAGCCACGGGCGGGCCACCTCTTCGCCGCACCACCGAGGTGCGGTCCGAGTCAATCGCTCCGGGATGTCGACCCGATCGCTCACGCGCGGCTCCCGGTCGTCGGCGCCGCCGGGTCGCCGGCCGCGGGCAGCCCCGGGAACGCGGTGCTCGCGCCCCGCCAACGCACCGCCCACACGGCGCTCTCGCGCAGCCAGCCCGCCGCTTCGTTGCGCAACGGCGCCCCGGCCGCGGCCACCAACTCGCCCAGATGCAGGGTGACTCCGTCCTCCAGGTACACCGCGAGCCGGGTCGCGTCGGCGGGCGTGGCCACCGCGAACGGGATCGTGTACGCGGGCGCCGCCGGCTGCGCGACCCCGCCCCGATCGGTGACCAGCCGCGCGATCGCGTCCCGGCGGGCCCGGTGCGTGTCCAGCGCGGTGCGGGCCTGGGTGCGCGTGGCACCGGTCAACCGACCGCCGGCCACGCCGTAGCCGTAGACGGCCGCGTGCTCCGCGTCCAGCGCGTCGCGCAGCGCCTTGACCTCGGGGGTGGCGGACCCGGACGGGGTCGGCCGCGACGTGCTCACGATGCGCTCCGAAGCAGTTGGGCGTGGCCCGCCAGGCACGCGGCGGTGGCGGCCAGGGTGCGGGCGAGTTCGGGGGAGACCGCGTCCAGTCCGGTCAGCCGCTCGTCGGAGGCCTGCTGCGCCCAGTCGGCGATCGCGGTGCCCGCGGCGGCGGGGTCCTCCGGCGCGGCGCCGGGTGGCGGCGCGGAGTGCGACGCGCCCGCGGCGAAGGCGGTCAGGTGTTGGCGCAGCTCGACCGAGAGCGGCCGGATCCGTTCGGCCAGCGGGGCGTGTCGCGCGGCGACCGCGTCGTAGCGAGCGAGTCCCTTGTTGACGATGTTGCGCAGCCGCGAGTGCTCCGGCGGGTCCATGTTGAGCATC